>JBDTFK010000001.1:0-4424 GCA_039937995.1 Vulcanimicrobiaceae bacterium
AATACGGATTGGCAATCGACGAAGCCGCGCAAGTCGGGTCGGGTGCGCCCACCGTCGTGTAGCAGGGCGACGCAACCTCGCCCGGCGGCAGCGTTCCGCAAAGCGCGGTACCGTACTGCGACTTCCCAAAGAGCGCGCCGCCGGGTCGGCAGTCTTTCGAGTACGCGTTGTAGTTTGAGATATCGGCGTTAATCGGCGACAAAACCGTCGTCCCGTTGGGAAGCGTGTTGAACTTCAAATCCGCGTAGGTATACGCAAAGCCGAGCTGCGCGGCAAATCCGTCGCGGTCGAAACTTCCCTTGGTGAACGCAAACTCGAAACCTCGCGACGTCTGTTGGCCGGCGTTGAGTCCCGAAATGAAACCCTGCTTGAGGTTGAGGTAGAAGTTTTCGATTTGATCGTGCGTCTGGCGGTAAAACGGGGTGATCTTCACCGACATGTCGCTGCCCTTAAAGTGATGTTCCAGCGAGAAGTCGGCGTTGTACGACACGGCCGGGCGCACGGCGTGCCCGGGCGTGTTAAAGCCGAGCGAATAGAAGCCGATCAGTTGATCCGGCAGGTTTTGTTGCAACGCGTCGTACTGCTCGTAGGCCGCCGACGGCTGCTCGATATATTTCCCGAAGCTCCCGCGCAATACCGTGTCCGGACTGACCGTGTACGTCGCACCGATGCGCGGTTGAAAGTTTGTGTAGGTGAACGTTTGATTCGAAGCGTTGATCAGCAACGCGTTGGTATACTGCGCGCCTGCGGTCGAGCAATCGCTCGAAATCGGGATCGACGCGCCGCCGTTCAAATCGGTCTTGTCGTAGAGCGTAAGGTTTTGCGTGTTGTAGCACGTATCGTGGTTAAAGGCATTGAACCAGAAGGCGCGCGCCGCCGTACCCGTCGTGTTGTCGCCTTCATATTTGTACGTATCGAGGCGAAGCCCGACGTTGAGCAAGAGTTTTTCGCTGGGGCGCCATTCATCGGAGACGGAAAAACCGGTAAAGACGGGCTTGACCGTATTGTATTTTCCGGATTGGCCGTTCTCGACGGCGTAGAGCGAGCACGGGCCACCGTTGCACGTGTATGTCGAAAGAACCGACGACGTGAGCGGGTTTCCCGAAGAGTCGGCAATTGTCGGCACGCCGTTCGTTTGCGTAGCTCCGTACGTCCCCGCGAGCGACGCAAACGTTGCCGGAACCGCAACGGTATTGACGTTACCCGTGCCGCACGACGTGGGCGTAGCGGCCCCGCCGGCGCCGCCGAGCGCATAGCACGTTCCGCTCGTTAGGTCGTTCGGATCCACGACGACCGCAAAAGAATCGGCGCTACCGTAGATTTGATCGCTGTTCATGCGCAGCGACGTGGCAGTCACGTAAGACGCTTCGGCTTGCACGAGATGCTTGGGGCCAAACTGTTTGGTGAAACTTGCGCTGAGGCCGCGCGTATGCGAGCTAAGTTCGTAGTCACCCGAATCAAGGCCGGTAATCGGTTGCCACGAAGATACGGCGCCGGAGGCGTTGTAGTTCGAGTAATACGTGTACCCGTAGAAGCGCAAGTACGACTCGGAACTGAGCGCGTGCTGGTACTGCAGTTTAAAAATGGCTTGGTTATTGTACTGGATATCGCGTGCGGTCAAAGAGAGGGGCGCGAAGAGCGCGCGGTTTTGGGGCGAGGATGGAAAGAAATAGGGCGTGACCTGCGACGCGTTTGCATCGGTAAGAAGCGTGCCGGGCGTTCCCGTGTATTGGAAGCTATCCGTGTAATACGGTAAAAGTCCGCCGTAACTTTGGCCTGCTTGAAGGTTGTTTAAACCCTCATCGAGCGCCGATACGTACAACGGTGTTTGAATCGAGTCGTTGTCGTAGAGGAGTTGGATGTCATCGCGAAGCCCGTCGTTTTTGTGCGGCACGGCCAAGTGTAAGTTTATGACGCTCGTGCGGTCTTGGACGCCGGCAGCGTCGTTGCCGAAAGGCATCGGGCCGAGGATGAACCCGGGTGTTCCCTCCGCACTGATATTCGGAGCGCCGTTCGTAAAGCACGAGGCCGGCGCATTTGCCGCAAGCGGCGGAGCTGGACACACGTCGACCGCAGGCCCGAAGAGGCTCGCATAACTCTCGCCGTTTTGCTGATCGATATAGCGGTGATCCTGATTGAAACCGCCGATGCCCACGTAATAGCTGAAGCGCCGGTCCGGCGTGGCGCCGCCGGTTTCGAATTGCAGGCTATGATAGAACGTCGGCGCGCCGGCGGTGAGATCGAAACTTCCATAGCCGGGAGCGGTGCCCGTCTTGATAACCTGATTGATAAAACCCGCGAGGCCCTGGGCTTCCGCGTTCGCGGGAGCGGCACCGGTATACACTTGCAGTTCGACTTGGCCGAGCGACGACGCCGAACCCGAAGGGTAGTTATCGAACGCGCGATTGACCGGGATTCCGTCGAATTCGTAGCCGACTTCACTGGAATCGCCGCCACGAACGTGCACGGCTTGGTTGTACCCGCTCTGGTTCGTCGGCACGTACGCGCCGGGGACCGCCGCAATTGCCGAATACGCGCTGTTAAGGTTTCCACCGCCGCCAAGGACGTTGGTACGCGCTTGTTGAGCGGCATTGACGGAGTACATGTCTGCGGTCGTACCGGAGCGGACGAGATCGCCCGCGCTGTGCGACGTAACGGTAGCAATCGTCTTGAGCGTCTTATGGAGGGAAACGGGAATGATTTGCGATGCGTCGGCAAAAACGGCGATCCCGCTGATCGATACGTTGTCGTATCCGCTTCGCTCGACGGTTACCGTGTACTCATCCGGGGCCAGCGAGACGAAAGCGAAGTGGCCGCCGTTATCGGTCGTTGCGCTCGTCGTTTCCGACGGGCTGGTCACGGTAACGCGCGCGCCCGCGACGGGCGCTTTGGAGTCATCGCTTACGATTCCGCTGAGCGTTCCGGTCGTGCCGGCAAATGCAATCGGCGTTCCGGTGCCGAGAAATGCGGCAATTAACGCTGCGCAGCAAAGGCGAAGAAAACGTGACGGCGGTTTCATGCATCCCTCCTCGTGATGTCTAAAGCGATTCTCTCGCTTATGGTGTGACTGGTATGTGATAGTCCTCTATAAAGTGACGGTAACGGTTCATGGCGCGCTCGTAATCCGCGCGCACGGCTTGCGCTTCTCGGTAGTGCGGCGGAAGCGGGGGGCCTTGCGAGAGAGCGACGGTTCCGGCCAAAATGGTCAAGCGCTCGCGGACCTGGTCGGGCATCAACTGATCGTCTTCGGGATTGCGCACGCCTGAGGTAAATGCGTCGCGGGCGAGCGTCGCCTCGCGCAGCATCGCGCCGCGCGCATGCAAACGTAGCCGGTCTAGGCGATTGAGCGCGACGTCCATCGATGAGAGCTCGTTGTTGAGTTCGGTAAGAAACGCGGCGCGCGCAACGTAGTCCGATTGCGTCCAAGCGGCCCGCGGATCGGGCAATACATCGAGGGCCTGCTCGAGCGGCGTGCTCCCTGCGTGTAACTGCAGCGTATATTTTCCGGGCACCACGGGTGCTCCGTCACTCGGACCCTGGTTCCATTCTCCCGTGTCGTGCCAAGGTTCCGGAGGTTCGGACGTGAGATTCCAGGCGATGCGATTGATTCCGGAGTCGTTCGTGCCTTCGATGCGTCGAACGAGCGCACCGCGCGCATCGCGCACCTCAAGGATGGGATTCTTCGGAAGCGGGCGCGGCAGATAATACGAAATCGCGGCGCCGTACGGAGGGTCAAATGCGGCGAACGTTCCTGTCGGCGAACAACACCCCGTATCCCAGGTGCCGTATTGCGACTTCCACCAGTAGTACCATGTCGTTGCCGGCAGCGGCGCAAAGAGAACCGGCGCGCGGCCGTTTTCCGCCGCCGCCAATCCTTCGATGGGCGTCAAGTCGTCAAAAATGTATACGCCGCGCCCGTGCGTTCCGGCGACCAGGTCGCGTTCGCGCGGCGCAATGCGCAAGTCGTGTACGGACGTCGGCGGCATCTCGAAGCGGAAGCTTCGCCAATGTGCGCCGCGATCGAGACTGTACCACACGCCCTGCTCGAGCCCCGCGTAGAGCACGTTTGCGTTTACAGGATCCTCGCGAACGACGCGAGCCGGTTGGTCGGCGGGAAGCCCACGTACGATCGACGTCCACGACGCCCCGCCATCCTCAGTCGCAAGGATGTAGGGATGCCGGTCACCCATAACGTGCCGGTCGACAACGGCGTACGCTCGCCCGGCCGAGACGCGCGACGGTTCCACCGCCGGAACGCGACCCCACGGTGCAACGAACGGCGGCGTGACGTTCGACCAATGCGCGCCGCCGTCCGCCGTGCGCTGAATCAAACCGTCGTCGGTCCCCACCCAAATTGCGTTCGCGTCGAGCGGCGAAGGCGCGATGTCGAGGATCGTATCGTAGAACTCCGCACCCGAAATATC
>JBDTFK010000002.1:0-2512 GCA_039937995.1 Vulcanimicrobiaceae bacterium
CGGCGCAACGGCGGAATCTCGCGCAACGGACGACTCATCACGTACCATTTACGACGCGGCGTGCGCTTCGCGGATGGAAAGGAGCTGACGTCGGCCGATGTCACGTTTACGTACCGCGCGATTCTCGACTCGCGCAACAACGTGCTTTCGCAAGACGCGTACCGCCGAATCGTTTCGCTCACAACGCCCGATGCATACACGGTTGTCATCGCCTTACGGGCTCCGTGGAACGCCGCGACGAGCGTCCTCTTCGCGCAGGCCGATTTTGCGTTCGGCATCCTTCCGGCACACGCGTTTGCAAGCACCGACGTTAGCCACGCCGCTTGGGGGCAGCGCCCGTTCGGGACAGGCCCCTTTCGCGTGATCGAATGGCGACGCGGCGATCGCATAGTCCTCGAGCCAAACCCGTACTACGTCCCGAAGCCAAAACTCGTGCGTATTGTGATGAAGATGATTCCGAGCGAGGAGACGGCGTTCGTTGCGTTACAGACCCACGAGGTCGACCTTGCCGTTTTAACGCCGGACGAGCTCACGCGAGCGCGGGCGATTCACGATCTACAGGTTTTCCAAACCCCGGAAAATGCGACGGTTTGGTTGAGCCTGCAAACCGCCGCCGCGCCGGCCGACGACGTAACCGTACGTCGCGCAATCGCCGATGCGCTGGACGTGGATGGGATGCGCAAAGCCTATGGCAGCGCGTATCGGGTTGCCGGTTCGTTTTTGCCGCCCGTTTTTTCGCAGTGGCACGACGCATCGATCGTACCGCGCCGTCGCAACCTCCAGCGGGCGGCGCGCGAATTCGAGACCGCGGGCTGGCATTTGCAAAATGGAGAACGCGTAAAAAACGGCAAACGTCTCGAGGCGGTGCTCGTGCTCTTTGCCGGCCGCGTAGTCGACTTGCGCATCGCAACGCTCGTTCAAGCGCAACTGGAGCAAGCCGGCATGAATCTCGCCGTCAAGCCGTTCCCAACCACCACATTCAACGCGCTCGACGGGCCGATCCGCAACGGAAGGTTCACGCTTTCACTCGACGGCTGGCTCGGCGGTGCGGACCCCGAGCAATCCGTCGTTTTCACGTGCGCTCAAGTCGGGGTAAACGGAAACAATATTTCGCGTTTCTGCGATCCCGCATTCGACGGTCTATTCGCCGATCAGAGCGCGACGAACAGCACGACGAAACGCCGCGCGGACCTCCGCGAAATTCAGCGTATAGTCCGGGACCAACTCCCGATTTTACCGCTGTACTACGAAACCTACCTCGAAGGCGCCGGAACCGGCGTGCATGGCTTCGAGCGCAACATGCTTCGCTTTCCGGTGAACCCGGAGGCTTGGGATGTCGCGCCTTAGCCGGTGCTTCGCATCCCTATTCAAATGCCGAGCGGATAGGCTTCCTCGCCGTGTAACTCGATATCGAGCCCACGCTCTTCCATCTGCCGGTCAACCTTCGTTAGCGTGATGCGGCTAATAAGCCAAAGCATGCCGTAGGTAAACGCGAATGCCCAAACGCTGCACAGCGTAACGGCGACGCACTGCTTGATGAAAAACGCCGTACCCCCGAGCAGCAAACCATCCGCGCCGTTCGGATTCCATGCTTTGGATGCAAACACGCCGAGCAGCACGATTCCGGTGAACCCGCCCACACCGTGAACGCCCCACACATCGAGTGCGTCGTCCCATTTCAAACGATTCTTCAGCGCGACCGCGTAGTAACATACCACGCCCGCGAGAATGCCGAATACGATCGCAGTAACCGGCGATACGTACCCCGCCGCCGGCGTGATCGTCGCGAGACCCGCAACCGCCCCGGTTAAGAGCCCCACGAATTTCGGCTGCCGCCCATACGCCCACTCAATGAGCAGCCACGCGACGGCGGCAAACGACGCGGCTATATCGGTGTTCAAAAACGCCGACGCGGTCACTGCATCGACCCGCAGTTCGGAACCGGCGTTGAATCCATACCATCCGAACCACAGTAGGCCCGTACCGAGCGCTATCAGAGGGACGTTGTGCGGTTTGTTTTCCACGAGGTACCTGCGCCCAACGAAGAGCACCGATGCCAGCGCCGCGAAGCCCGCCGACGCATGCACGACGATACCGCCCGCAAAATCGAGCACACCCCATTGCGCGAGCATGCCGTTGGGACTCCAGATCATGTGCACGAACGGAAAGTACACGAAGATAAGCCAGCCCGTAAGAAACAGGAAGTAGGCTTTGAACGTCACGCGATTGGCGAACGCGCCGGTAATGAGAGCCGGAGTAATGATTGCAAACATCATCTGATAGGCGATGTGCACGACGAGCGGAATCCCGGCATTGTTACCGGTAAACATTGTGTGCAAATTCACACCGCGCAAAAAGAAGTAGTACGTGGGGTCTCCGACGATGCCATGCCAAGTTGGCCCAAAGCACATCGAATACCCAAAGGCGACCCACAGCACCGTCGTCCACCCGAGAGACATGAAGCTTTGGATCATGATCGTGAGAACGTTCTTACGGCCGACGAGGCCGCCGT
>JBDTFK010000003.1:0-7305 GCA_039937995.1 Vulcanimicrobiaceae bacterium
CGAGCCGATGCGAAAGAAGTTTCTGGACGAGCATCAACACGTTGAAGACGAGGTGCGCTTTTTTGTCGAAGGGCGCGGTGCGTTCTATCTCCACGCCGGGGGACGCGTCTATCAAACCGTTTGTTGCAAAGGCGATCTCATCAGCGTGCCCGCCGGGACCAAGCATTGGTTCGATATGGGTCCCGATCCCGAGTTTACGGCAATTCGCCTATTCATCAATCCCGAGGGTTGGGTAGCGAACTTCACCGGCGATCCGATCGCGAACGACTACCCGAAGCTCGACGCCTAATGCGACGCTAACAGGCTTAAGCAGTTGATGCAGCTTCGCGCCGACGTCGCGCTGATCGATATCGAAGGAACCGTCGGCTCCATCGCATTCGTTCGCGATGTCCTTTTTCCATACGCGCGCGATCGCATGAACGCCTACGTCGACAAACATCAGGAAGATCCGCAAGTTCGCGCGCTACTCGATCAAACCGCCCGCGAAGCGCAAGTCGACGTTCACGACTTGCCGGGGATTCTCAGCGCGCTGCACGCCTGGGCCGATGAAGACCGGAAAGTCACGGTATTGAAGGAGCTTCAAGGCCTCATCTGGGTTGAAGGATTCGAATCGAGCGGCCTGCGCGGCCATCTCTTCGACGATGCGGTCTCGGCGTTACGCCGCTTTCATCGAGCAGGCGTCAAACTGCACGTGTACTCTTCGGGCTCGGTTGCCGCCCAAAAACTGCTCTTCGGGCACAGCGTCGCGGGCGATTTGATCCCGCTCTTGAGCGGTTTCTACGATACGGCGATCGGCGGGAAGCAACACGCCGAATCGTATGTGAAAATTGCGAACGACATCGGCGCCCGCCCCGAGCGCATCGTTTTCTTTTCGGATAACGAGCGCGAACTCGACGCCGCGCACGACGCGGGCGTGCAAACCGTGCAACTCGCGCGACCCTCCGACGGAACGCTGCCGAGCCCAAGGCACCCGGTGGCTGAAACGTTCGAGGGAATCGACCTGCTCCCGTGAGTTTTCCGCTACGGTATTTCGAGGATTTCCAAATCGGCGATGCGTTTGAAACGGGGGCGTTTACGCTGACTGAAAAAGAGAGCGTCGCATTCGCTCATCTCTACGATCCGCAACCATTCCACCTCGACGCGGAGGCTGCGAAGACGAGTGTATTTACCGGGTTGGTTGCAAGCGGCTGGCAAACCACGGCCGTCACGATGCGCCTGATCGTCGAATCCGGCGTCTTGCGCGCCACCGGAATCATCGGCACGGGAATCGACGACCTGCGGTGGCTCGCACCCGTGCGTCCCGGCGACACGTTACACGTGCGTGGCGAGGTGATCGAAAAACTTCCGTGGCCGCGAAGCTCCACGCGCGGCACGATGCGCGTGCGCATGCACACCCTCAATCAGCACGGCATCGTCGTGATGTCGCAGATTGCAAACCTCATGCTGCGCCTGCGCCCGCCGGCTTAACCGGCGTGCGCGGGTTCGGCGGGCGCGGCCGGCGGTTCTACCGACGGGATTTTTGAGAACATCAATTTCTCCGGGTCGTCGGGATCGACGTCGGCGAGAATATGGTCGCCGGCTCCGAACGTTCCCCGCAACATCTGTTCGGCAAGTTCGTCTTCCACGTTGCGCTGAATCGCGCGGCGTAGCGGACGAGCGCCGAATTGGGGATCCCAGCCTTTCTTGGCAAGCAACACCTTCGCCGCCTCGGTAACTTTGAGAGTCATCTCCTGCGCCTTTACCTCGCGCGCAACCTTTTCGAGTTCGAGGCTCACGATTTGCTCGATCTGCGCGCGCGTGAGCTGGTGGAAGACGACCACCTCGTCGATGCGGTTTAAGAACTCCGGACGGAACGTGTGCTTGACTTCCTCCATGACTTTGTTCTTCATGCGCTCGTAGTTCTTGGCTTCATCTTCTTCGCTGGTTTTTTGCAGGCGGAAACCGATGTCGGTCGTCGTCTGCATGCCGGTTGCGCCCACGTTAGACGTCATGACGATCACGCAGTTCTTGAAGTCCACCTGACGGCCTTGCGAATCGGTAAGGCGTCCGTCGTCGAGAACTTGCAGAAGCAGATTGAATACGTCCGGATGCGCCTTTTCGATTTCGTCGAGAAGCACGACTGAATACGGACGGCGGCGCACCGCTTCGGTGAGCTGCCCGCCTTCTTCATACCCCACATATCCCGGAGGCGCGCCGACGAGGCGGCTTACCGAGTACTTTTCCATGTACTCCGACATGTCGATGCGAATCATCGACTCATCGTCATCGAATAAAAACTCCGCAACGCTACGGGCAACTTCGGTTTTTCCAACGCCTGTTGGCCCGAAGAACAGGAACGAACCAATCGGACGGCTCGGGTTTTTGAGGCCGGCACGCGAACGCCGGATCGCGCGCGTAATGACTTCGATGGCCTCCTCCTGGCCGACGACGCGGTTGTGCAGCGATTCCTTCATCTTGAGAAGTTTCTCGGTTTCAGCTTGAGCCAAACGGCTTACCGGAATCCTCGTCCACGAAGAAACGATGTGAGCGATGTCCTCGGGGGTCACCTTGAGCGGCTTGTCCGATTGCGCGGCCTTTTTTTCTTGCCAATCTTTTTCGAGGCGAGCTTTTTCGAGGCGCAGCTTCTCCTCGCGATCGCGAACCGAGGACGCCTTCTCGAACTCTTGATTTTTTACGACCGATTCTTTCTCCGCAAGAACGCGCCGTAGTTGGGCGTCGATTTCGCGAAGCTCCGACGGCGGAAGCGTGGCACGAAGGCGGACGCGCGAACTCGCTTCGTCGATGAGATCGACGGCTTTGTCGGGCAAGAAGAGATCGGTGATGTAACGGTCCGAAAGCTTCACCGCCGCCGCGAGCGCTTCGTCGGTGATTTGAACCTTATGGTGCGCTTCGTAGCGGTCGCGCAACCCCATCAAGATTTCGACCGCTTCTTCGGCCGATGGCTCGCCGACCATCACGGGCTGGAAACGGCGCTCGAGCGCCGAGTCTTTTTCGATATGCTTGCGAAACTCGTTGAGCGTCGTCGCTCCGATACATTGCAGTTCCCCGCGCGCTAGCGCGGGTTTGATGATGTTGCTTGCATCGATCGCGCCTTCGGCCGCCCCCGCGCCGACAAGCGTGTGCAGCTCGTCGATGAAGAGGACGATTTCTCCGGCGGCGCCGCGAATCTCGTCCATGACGCGTTTCATGCGTTCTTCGAATTCACCGCGGTACTTCGTGCCCGCGACGAGCCCCGCAAGGTCGAGCGTGATTACCCGCTTGTCGTGCAACGGCTCGGGAATGTCGCCGCTGATAACGCGCTGTGCGAGGCCTTCTGCGATGGCCGTTTTGCCGACGCCCGGCTCGCCGATAAGCGCGGGGTTGTTTTTCGTGCGGCGCGAGAGAATTTGAATCACGCGCTCGATTTCGTTGTTGCGGCCGATGACCGGATCGAGTTTGTTTTCGCGAGCAAGTTGCGTGAGATCGCGGCCGTAGGCATCGAGCGTGGGCGTTTTGCTTTTGCCCTTGGGCGCCGGCGGTTGACCTTCGGCACCGAGCAGCGACGTCGTCTGAACGCGCACTTTTGCCGGATCCACGCCGAGATTGGTTAGGACGCGCGCGGCAACGCCTTCGCCTTCGCGAATGAGCCCGAGCAACAGATGTTCGGTTCCGATGTAGTTGTGGTTGAGTTGACGCGCTTCTTCGAAGGCGAGTTCGATGACGCGCTTGGCGCGCGGCGTAAAGACCATCTCTTGCTGAACCGTCTGGCCGCCTCGCCCCACGATCGCTTCAACTTCCTGGCGAACTTTCGCGAGGTTCACGCCGAGCGACTCGAGCACTTTGGCAGCTAAGCTCTCGCCTTCCGAAATGATGCCGAGCAGGATATGCTCGGTACCGATGTAGTTGTTCCCGAGACGCTGCGCCTCTTCTTGAGCGAGAACGATGCTTCGTCTCGCGCGTTCGGTGAACGGTTCCCACATTGACATGGTCTAGATTTTCCTCCGGTACCACCCGCCTTGCGAGCAGTGTCTATGTATCAACTCTACCCGGCAAACTCCGGTTTCGTGACGTCCGTTACAACTCAGTTTCGTGATAAATCATCAAAAAGTGAAGCGAAGGCCGAGGAAGCCTGCGGTCGATACCGTCCAAAGCCGGATTACAGGCTAAATCGCAAGCCGAGAAAGCCCGCGGTCGAACCGCCCGACTGCGTTCCTTTATACAAACGCAGCTCGACGGTCGTGAACGGGGCGACGGGCTTCCCGGCAAAAACGGTAAACACCGGTCCGGCGTTGAGGTTGGCCGAGAGCGTCCCGATTCCGGCTCCGGCCCCGATGTAAGCCCCTCCGAAGCCGCCCCCGGAGAGCCCTCGTATTTCCCCCGTAACGGCGTAACCGCCGAGAGGGGTCGCCACGAGGAGCACCGTGCCCTGAATCTCGATCGGCAGAGCCGGGATCGGCGCAGCCGAGCTCAGCAGGATCGCACCGCCGGTTTGCGAGGCGGTCCCGGCGGTGTATCCGCCTGCGGCGATCGAGAGATCGGCCGCCTCGCTTCCGGCCGGCCAGGCGAGCGCAAGAGCGAGTGACGCAAGTCCGACGCAGAGCCACCTCTTCATGCGGCGAGGGTACGCCGCTGCGCCGGTTCCTGCCTCGTATGCGCTTGACGGCCCCGCGCGTTCCGCTGTTCCATACCAGATGTATGCCAACCTCAGAAATAGTGCGCGAAGCGCTCAGCGAAGTTAAAGACCCCGAACTCGATCTCGGAATTCTCGACCTCGGCCTCGTGTACGACGTGTCGGTCGAAGGCGACAACGGCGAACACGCCACCGTGGTTATGACGCTCACCTCGCCGATGTGCCCCGTCGGTCCAATGTTCAAAAAATCCGTGCAGGATCGCGTTTTAGCCGTCGACGGAATTAAGACCGCGACCGTCGACATCACGTTCACCCCACCGTGGGATCCGCGAACGATGGCCTCGGACGACGTTAAAGCAACGCTTGGAATCTGGTGACGCCGATAGCGTAGTGCGCGATTTCGCCGTCTTTCCGTAACCATTTTCCCCATTGGCTAGTTTGGGGAAAGCATGCACGGGCAAGAGGACGTCGTCGAGTACGGGCTGCGACGCTGGTTGATCGTAGCCGGGGTCATGGGAGCAACGCTGCTGCAAGTGCTCGACGCCACGATTGTGAACGTGGCGCTGCCGGAAATCCAAGGGAACCTGGGAGCAAACTTCGACGACGGCGCCTGGATCGTTACGTCGTACATCATTGCCGCGGTCATCGTCATTCCGCTCACGCCTTGGCTGCAACAACTTCTCGGACGCCGGAACTACTACGTCGCAGCGATCGCCGGATTCACCGTAACGTCCGCGATGTGCGGCTTTGCGACGTCGCTACCGCAACTCGTGTTCTTTCGGGTGCTCCAGGGATTGTGCGGCGGCGGTCTCATCTCTACCGGTCAAGCGATTATGCGCGATACCTTTCCGGCAAGGCAACTGGGGCTAAGCCAAGCGCTTACGTCGATCGGGGCGATTATCGGGCCCTCGATCGGGCCGACACTCGGCGGCGTTCTCACCGACGCGCTCTCCTGGAACTGGGTCTTCTTCATCAACATCGTTCCGGGCATTCTCGCTGCATTGCTGTGCTTTAGCCTGCTCCGCGATCCGGGCGGGCGTACCCGCGTGTCGCTCGACGGTGTCGGCCTCGCGCTCATGGCGATGGGTCTGGGTTCGCTGCAATACGTCCTCGGCGAAGGGGAACGATACGGATGGTTTGACGATCGTACGATTGTCGCAACCACGTTGCTTTCAATCACGTCGCTCGCGTCTTTCGTCTTTTGGGAACTCAAAATCGTAAAGAACCCGATCGTCGATATCCGGATTCTTCTTCGAAATCGAACGGTCGCTGCGGGGTGTTTGCTCGCAATGGCGCTCGCATTCTCCCTTTTCGGCGGCGTTATTCTCGCTCCGCAGTTCCAACAAACGCTTCTCAACTTTACCGCAACGCTCTCCGGCCTCTCGATTCTCACGCGCGCGCTCGGAATTATGGTTATGACGCCGATTACGCTGATGATCCTGAACAAAATCAAAGCAAAGCCGCAAATCCTTTTGGCAATCGGTTTCATCGTCGTTGCAATCGCCAATCTCCTGACCGCACGCGTCTCAACGACCGACAGCGTCTTTGACACGTTTGTATTTCCCCTCGTGTTCGGCGGCCTCGGTTTCGGGTTGATTTTTGTACCGCTGAGCGTGAGTGTCCTGAGCTCCGTGAAAGGCGCCGATACGCAAAAGGCGACCTCGCTATTGAGTCTCTGCCAACAGCTTGGCGGCTCGATTTCCGCCGCTACGATGGTCACGATTCTCGACCGGCGCGACGCTTTCCACAACGACGCGCTCGCGGCGCACATCAATCTTGCGAGTCCGGCCGTTCAACGGGTCATGCAGGCGCACGGATCGATGGAACGCCTGAGCGCCCTGGTCGCGCAACAGGCCGCGACGATGTCCTTTGCGGATGCGTTTTACGTTTTGGGAATCGTGACGTTCGTCCTAACGCCTCTCGTGCTCTTACTCCGGGCGCCTAAATCTCCGGCCCTAGCGGTTGCGGCGGTAACGGATTGAGGCATCCGGCCGCTGCCGCGAAGGGTGGCCCGGAGGTTTAGCCTAACGCTGGCTTTCGTGAAAACGCATCACGAAAAATATGGCGAACTTGCGCGCAAGCGCGAACTCGCGGCAGCGCCCGCGGGCAACGCAGCTGTTGAAAAGCAGCACGCGCGCGGGAAGCGCACAGCGCGCGAGCGTGTCGAAGCGCTCGTTGATTCCGGATCGTTTACCGAACTCGACCAATTTGTGGTACACCGCGCGAACGCGTTCGGTTTAGACGAAAAAGAGTTTCTCGGCGACGGTGTTATAACGGGGCGCGCCACGCTCGACGGACGGCAGGTTTTTCTGTTTTCGCAGGATTTCACCGTTCTCGGCGGGTCGCTCGGCGAAGCGTTTGCGGAAAAAATCTGCAAAGTGATGGATCTGGCCGTGCGCACGGGGTCGCCGATCATCGGAATCAACGATTCGGGCGGCGCGCGGATTCAAGAAGGCGTCGTTTCGCTCGGTGGATACGCGGAGATATTTTGGCGAAACGTTCAGGCCAGCGGCGTCGTGCCGCAATTGAGCCTCATCGCCGGTCCGTGCGCAGGCGGCGCGGTTTACTCCCCGGCGATTACCGACTTCGTTCTCATGACCGAGCGCATTTCGCAGATGTTCATCACGGGCCCGGAGATCATTAAGACCGTCACCGGCGAGGAAGTCACCTTCGAAGAACTCGGCGGAGCGATGACG
>JBDTFK010000004.1:0-4220 GCA_039937995.1 Vulcanimicrobiaceae bacterium
CGTACGCTCCACGAGCGCGACCCCTGCGATTCGAACGAACGCTTTATTCGGTGCGTTTTGCGTACGAGCGACGTCGTCGGGCGGTCCTCCCGCGAGCACGACCGCGTTCATCAAGCGGTACCGCCGCGCCAATTCGGCGTGCGCGCAAATGGGGCTTCGAATCGTCGGTATTCCTCGGGTAAGTTCAGTCGATGCGCGAGACCGGCGATCGTTGAAGCGTCCGGAGCCAGCGTGAAAACCGCCGATCCCGATCCGCAGAGTAAAGCGTTCGTCGCGCCCGCTGCGCGCAGAGCGTCGAGCGCTCGCGCCACCGGCGGAGCCGCTGCCGCAATCGTTTCTTGAAAATCGTTGTTCAATAGCGCCTGGACGCGCTCGAAATCGCCGCGCTGCAGGGCCGTGAGGGCGGCAAGTGAACTCGACGCGTTTCGCGGCCGCGAGCGAAGCGGACGTGCATCGAGCGCCGCGTAAGCAGCGGCGGTTGACATTTGCGCGGGCGGTGTAACGATCAAAACGTGCCACGCAGGGAGCGCGCCCGCAGCGGTGACGCGCTCACCCGTGTTTTCGACCAACGCCGCGGTTCCGGCGAGAAAAAACGGGACGTCGGACCCGAGCGACCGCGCGGTTCCAATCCAGTCGAAGAATGGAGCGACGCGAAACGCGCCGGCCATCGCGGCGCGCAAAACCGCTGCGGCGTCGCTCGATCCGCCACCGAGGCCCGCTTGAGATGGAATCCGCTTTTCCAACCGGATCCGCAATCGTGCGTCCGGAGCAACGGCGCGCGCCGCACGAACGACGAGATTGTCGTCGTTTTCAAGCGCGGCTTCACTGCACGCGAACGAAAAATCGCGCGCTTCCTCAACGTGTATTTCGTCGTAGATGCCGAGCGGGACCATCACGCTGCGTATTGCGTGGTAACCGTCGGGCTGCCTCGCGAGCACTTCGAGGGTGAGGTTGATTTTTGCGGGACACAGCAACTTCATTGTACGTAATCGTCCGATACGGAAGTCCGCGCCTCAATTCCGCTTCGGCCGGGAATCTTGAAATTCAAAGGTATTCCGGCAGCCTTCAAAGGGGTGCCCGAGCCAAAGGCGTAGAGCAGGACCCATGGGCCCGAGCTACGACGCACAGCGAAACGAATTTTGCGCGTACGTTATTCCTGAATCACAAACGCCGTATGGGCTCCTTCTTGGAAACTATAAATCGTACGCGCAGTCGACCGCCAAAGGCGGCGTGCGGGGGCTCTGGGACGCCGACACCGATCAGATTATTTTTGGAACGCATCAGATCGCGTATCGCATCAAGGGCGGCTCCCAAACGTTTCTTCCGCATCAAATCACGCGCGAATTCACGTTTTTGCCGTACGCGCAAATTTCCGAATTTACCCTCGACAACCGGGCGCACGTTACCGAGGCGTTCTTTGTGCCTCACGGCGCAGCGTTCGACCGGACCGTCGGGTTCGTCGTGGACGTCACGCTCTACAATCCGGGCGGCGAAGAAATCGAAATCGCCGTCTTTCCTTGGGCGATGCTCGTCGGTCAGCGTTTTTACGGCGAACCCGAGCACGAAGTGAGCGCGTGGTCCGAGGGGCGATTTATCTGTTCCAAAAATGTCGAGACGGGCGCCGAGCGCTGGTGGGGCGGTTCGCGCGAACCGGTTGCGATGGAGTTATCGCTGCGCGAACAAGTCCTGCTCGAAAACATGCGCCGGTCGACGTTGTTGCCCGACGATACTCAGGGTTTCGGCCACGTCACCCCGGAGCTTGCAAAATTTGTGAGTCGGCGGATTTTCGGAGCGTTCGAATATCGCATCACGGTCGCGCCGGGCGCCCGCGAATCGTTACGCCTCGCCGTCGTTTATCACAAAGACGGCGGTGCAAAGAGCCGGCCCGTGCTCGAACGGTTGCTTTCCGACAAGCGCGCGTTGCACGACACCCAGAAGTACTATGGAGACCGGTTGGCCGATGCGCGATTTATGACGCCGTCGCCCGTCATAAGTCGCGGCGTCGTATGGGCGAAAGCGAACATGCTACGGATCGTAAAGGATTACCCGCAAGGCTGGGGGTCGACGAATTCTCCGCCGTCGGATATCCTCGTCTCTCGCGACACATCGTGGTTCGTTCACGGATTCGATTACTTTTGGCCTCAGTTTAGCCGCGACGCGCTCGAAGTGTTCAATACCTTCGTCGATGAGAGCGGGCTCATGGTCGAGTACGTTCGAGGAGTAAACGGATACAAGACGGCCTACGATCTGAACATCAACGACGACACGCCCTTGCACCTTATCGCGATGTTGCATCACTACAACGCAACGCTCGACGATTCGTGGGTTCGCGAGCGGCTGCCGCTGATCGTAAAGATCACCGATTACATGATGACGCAGGTCGACGATCAAGGCTTGCTGTTTTGCAAAGCCAAGGGCGTCGACATGTACGGGATTTCGTCGTGGCGGAACATCATTCCGTACTATACGCTCGACGGCGCGGTGACGGAAATCAACGCGGAAGGGGTTTACGCGCTCGAAGCCTCGGCGATGCTCTGCGCGGTCGCCGGCGATACCGCGAATTGGGAGAAATATTCGCATCAAGCCCAAGCGTTGCGGGCCGCGATGATGGATTTTCTCTTTAACGACGACACGGGAGCGTTCGTTTTAAACTACGATCAGGACCGCAACTATCAAGATAACTTCACCGCCGATGAAATTTTCCCGGTGCTCTTCGAAGTCGCCGATGAGGATCGCCGGCGCGCGATTCTCAAACGGCTCCTCGAAGCGGACTTCGTTACGCCGGTCGGCTTGCGCACGATTTCTACCGCCGACGCCTGGTATTTTCCGTCGTACGGTTTTGGTCTCTTAGGGGGCATCTGGCCCGATCTTACGCTATGGTTCGCCGTGGCGCTCGCGCGCAACGGATTCGGCGATGACTGCGTGCATTTTCTAGGCAGCGTGTACGAAGCGATGGAAGGCGGAAGTCCGCGCAACACCGTGCCGGGCGAATTCGGCGAATGGTTTGACGGCGGTTCCCTATCGAATAGGGGGATGTATCTCTCGCCGTGGACCGGCGCAAAATATTTGTGGGCCGTTGCGGAAACGATCGGCGGCCTCAACGGGTATCGCACGAGCGGGCGGCCGCATCTCGCGCCGATGCGCCCGAAAGGCTGGTCCTGGATGGCAGCCGCCCGCGTGCACTGGGGCGGCCGGCGCTGCAGTTACGTGATCGATATCAAAAACGAAACGATCTATGCCGACATGCCCGCCCTATCGGCCGAAGAGCCGTTCACGTGCATTTACGCGGGTCGCGACGTGAGCGACGAAGTGTTGATTTCGCCGGTCGAGGTCGGAGCGATCGCATTCGAGGATGAAAGCGAAGCCGTGCGCATTTTCGTGTGCAACATGCTCGACCGTCAGCGCAACGTGCTCGTCGAATTTCGCGGCCATACGGCGCGCATCGAGATGGCGGCCGGTGAACTGCGCGAGGTCAACCTGATCGGCACCCCCACCGATCGCAAAGCCCGCGCGGCAAAACTCGATGTGGTCCCCGCGATGACCCGAATCTAGGGGTTCGACAAACTCGGTAGGCGCGCGACAGGGTCCCGGCGCGAAGAAAAGTTAGGAACGGGTCCGCGCCGAATGATAGCGCCTCCACATGGATCCATCTAAGCGTTTTATCACGATCGTTCTCGCTGCCGGTGTCGTCGTGCTCATTGCGGCAATAGCGATCGGCCAGCGGATGGGCGATACGGTTCTGGGGCAAGCCGCAAGCTCGGGCCCGGCAGCGGTGCCGCTGATTACGCCTGCTCCGAGCGCCACCGCGTTGCCCTACGGCCCCGACTGGAAGCGCTCTCAGACGCTTTCGGCTGCCGGCGACCCGGGTTTCCCCGATCCGCGCGTGCCGCCGAAACCACTCCCAACCCTCGAGCCCACGACCCCGAAACCGAGCCCCATGGCGCACACTCCCACGCCGAACCCGAATCTCCCCGTTTGGGACCAGGCCCCGTTCCGGCACTTATCGCCGTCGGCGTCGCCGAGCGACGGACCCCCCACGGCCGAACCAAGCACGATGCCGTCCATTCCGCCGGACGGCAAAAGCACGGACGCAACCCCGCAACCCTGAACGCCGATTGTACCTAATGTTCTTATTGGAAATGCCTGATACGATAGGAACATAGCCCCAATTTGCGGGGGCAAGGGAGAGTTTCGGAATGGCCGATCAGCACAAGGGAACC
>JBDTFK010000005.1:0-9843 GCA_039937995.1 Vulcanimicrobiaceae bacterium
GCAACCGCGTTTGAAGTAGCGGATCGAGCTCGCCGATTTCATCGATGAACAACATGCCGCCGTGCGCGCGCGTTACGAGACCCAGTTTCGGCTCGGGGATCCCGGCCTCGGCAAACTCGCGTCGGCTACCTTGGTAAATCGGATCGTGAACGCTCCCGAGCAACGGGTTGGTCGTTTCACGCGGATCCCAGCGCAGCGTCGTGCCGCTGGTTTCAACGAACGGTGCGTCTTTTGCAAACGGGGTATGCGGCTGCGATTTTGCAAGCTCGAGCGCGAGCCGCGCAGCCGTGGTTTTTCCGACGCCGGGCGGACCGTAAAGAATGACGTGCTGCGGATACGGCGAGCTGATTTTGGCTAAAAGCGCCTTAATCGCAAGCTCTTGTCCCAGAATCTCACTCAATTTCGAGGGCCGTAGCTGTTGTAGCGCGGAAGCGGCGAGGCTTCGTTGCGAAAGAGCGTCGAGTTCTTCAAGCTTGGCTTGCGTCGCCGGCGTTTCGGGCCCGGAGTCTTCGCGCAGCGCTTCGAGCTTTAAATCTTTGAGGTATTCGTGATGGCGAGCGTTCATTTTTTCGCTTACCCGGCGCTCGATTGCGTCTTCGACGGTTTTTTGCGCGACCAGCTCCGCCATCGCTTCTTCGATATCGGCAATCGCCTTGCGTTGCTGCGTGCGCGTCGTTACGCGCTCGAGCGTCGGATCTTCAAAGATCAGCCGCGCGAGCGCGCACAAACGATCTGGCAGGTTTTGCGAGCGCATCATTTTCAGCGCGCTCACTTTCCCCGCTCGCAGGACGAGCTTATCTTGTCCTAGGACATTGCCCAGCATATCGTAGAGCGCCGAGACGTAGCGGTTTAGCTCGTCATCAACGCCGTACTTGCGGCGCAAGCGCGACGCATACGGTTGCTCCCCGCCGGCAGGCACGGCCGCTCTCTAGGACGACGCAGCGACGACGCTGATCGTCGCCTTCGCGACGACGTTCTTATGGAGTTTGATCTCTACCGGATAAGAACCGAGCGCCTTGATTTGGCTCTTGATTTCGATTTTGTGTTTGTCGATCGGCACGGAAAGTGCGCTATGAATGGCATCCGCAACGTCGGCATTGGTCACGGCACCGAAGAGTTTTCCGTTACCGCCGGCTTTGGCTTTCACCGCGAGCTGCGTTTGTTCGAGTTTGTTGGCGAGTTCTTTGGCATCGGCAAGATGCTGCGCATCGCGCTTTTCTTGCGCCCGCTTTTGATCGGCGTGGGCGGCTAAGCTGCCCTTATTCGCTTCGGACGCCAGGCTGCGGGGAAGCAAAAAATTGCGCCCGTAACCCTCGGCGACTTCGACGACATCGCCCTTCTTGCCAAGCGCTTTTACGTCGCTCAGAAGAATGACTTTCATGAATGAAACCCCTCGTGAACTTTATTCCGAAACGTAAGGAAGGAACGCGATGACTCGCGCACGCTTGACGGCGACGGTCAGCAAACGCTGGTGCTTCGCGCAATTGCCGGAGATGCGGCGCGGAACGATTTTGCCTCGTTCTGAGACATACTTCTTGAGACGATTCACGTCGCGATAGCTGATATCCAGTGCCTTGTCGCCGCAAAAATTACACGACTTGCGCTTCGGTCGGCGATCTTTCGCCGGGCGCTTCGTCTTCGTGGTTGCCATGGTGCTCTGTTGTCCTTTCGACTAGGTGGTTGAAAGCCGAGCGTTGCTCGAGCTTCTAGCCAAGTGGTCCAGCCGGTCTGAACCACTACGGGGATCCCCCCGATTTCATGAAAAAGCCCCCAGGTGAAGCCCGGGGCCGAGGCATGATCTTACCACGGCGCCGGACGCTATTCCAGCCCTTTTGACTTCGAACATACGTTCGAGCAGAGCTGCCCGTCCCCCTCCGCGGCGGCTTGATTGCTCGCCGAGTTTTGCGGGAATATCCGCCTTATGATTGCGTTCAAGGGGCTGCTAGCGCACCTGGCCCTGGCGGCGCTGGTTGGACCCACGGCGTGGACGCAATTCCGGCTCAATCCGGCAAACAACGTCGTGGTCGACGGCAGTCTGAGCGCTACTTGGCGCGTTTCGACCGGCGGCCCGATTTCGTCGAGCCCGACGATCGCCGGCGGCAGGCTCTACATCGGCAACAACAGCGGCTGGCTCTACGCGCTCGATCCGGCAACCGGCGCCACGATCTGGCGCACGAAGGTAAACGATCCGCTGATGAGCGCACCCCTGGTCTACAACGGCCTCGTGATCGTCGGCGAAGGGAACGAGCAGAGCGTCGGACCGACTACGACGCAGCGTCTCTACATCGGAACGAACAATAATGCCATTCTCGCATTCGACGCCGCGACCGGGTCGTTGAAATGGCGCACGCTGCTCCCCGGCTCCGGCATGCCGACGCCCGCGATCATAAACAATTTGCTCGTACACCACAACGGCGCGGGCTGGATCACCGCGCTCGATCCCGCGACCGGAAAACAACGCTACGCGCGCAATCTTCATTCGGTGGCATCGATGGCCGCCATCTTGCCGGTCGGCAACGACCGCTTCATTACCTCGGGCGTATTCGACAATGTCGTGGCGCAACTGCGCGTAGCGGACGGCTCGACGATTTGGGCGACGCGGTTCGATCCAAGCGTTTCGGGGATCGGCGACTGCCCGCCGGTAACCGACGCCGCGTACGTATTATGCAACTACGTCGCACCGGTGCCGCCCGCAACGTATACGCTCGCAAGCAATCCGGCAATCGAACGCGCCTACGGGCTTTCGCTTAAATCGGGCGCGAAACGGTGGGACGTCGCGCTCGAACGCGGCATTCTGCCGCCGCGGAACGAAGCGGCAATTCCGTTGCTCGCCGCCGGCTCACTGTATTTCGGTAGCGCGATCTCCTCGTACATGCACGCGCTCGATCCCGCGACCGGACGCATTTTGTGGAAACGGAAAACTCGCGGGCCGGTTAAGGGGGGCGCCGTTTACGACGGCGGCGCCATCTATTTCGGTGATCTCGCCGGCTATCTCTGGGCGGTGGATGCGCGCAGTGGAGCGCTGATCGGCGATAAAAAAATGGGAAGCGGCTTTAACGTCGGCTCGCCGATCATCCTCGGGCAAACGCTCGTCATCGGTAGCCGGGTCGGAACGGTGTACGCTTTGCCGGTTGAATCAATCCGGGCGAGTCACGACAACTAGCCAGATTGCGACGACAGTTGTTCCCGCGCGCTGCGACGAATTCACCGTTATGAGTGTATCCTCACGCTGTCTCGTCTATACGGGGCATCGCAAGAGCGCCCGCGTACTCACCGATCTCAATGAAATCAGCGAGGTGCTCAAAGACCCGACGGCCTTCATCTGGTACGACGTCGTCGCCCCTCAACCCGACGACGTTGCCGTCGTGCAAGAGGAATTCGATCTGCACCCGCTCGCGATTGAAGATGCCCTGACGCTACACCAGCGGTCGAAAATCGACACGTACGAGGCGTATTGGTTTCTCATCGTTCACGGTGTGCTGCACGCCGGTGACGTGATCAGCGTGCGCGAGATGGCCGTTTTTGCGGGTCCGCGGTTTTTCATAACGGTGCGCGACAACCCCGCGTATCCAATCGACGAAATACAGCGCCGCTGGGAACATCAGCCCGAAAGCCTCGATTGCAGTTCGGGCACTCTGCTCTACGCCTTTCTCGACACGCTCGTCGACGGCTACTGGCCCGCCGCCGAAGCCCTCGAGGAACGCGTCGCGGAACTTGAGGGAATGCTCTTCGCGGAAAAGAACCGCGCGCGCGACGCGCTTATCGAGATATTCAACATGAAGAAAGTAATACAGCGCTTTCGAAAGGCGGTCGTGCCGATGCGAGAAATTTTGATATCCGTGTTGCGCAACGATCTCGGTTTGCTCGCCGAAGGCGAAGTCCCGTACTTTCGCGACATCTACGATCACGCTACGCGCGTCATCGAAGAGATCGATGCGGCTCGCGATCTCGTAAACAGCTCCCTAGAAATTCATCTCGGCCTAACGGCAAATCAACAAAATGAAGTAGCGAAGTCCCTGACGATCATTGCCACAATTTTCTTACCGCTAAGCTATCTCACCGGGTTCTTCGGACAAAACTTCGGCTTCTTGATCAACGGAATTATTAACCCTCGCGCATTTTGGATATTTGGAGTCGGACTGGAGCTGGCGGCGCTTGCCATTTTGCTTTCCTACTTCAGACGCAAACGCTGGCTATAGCCGCCTTGCGACCCTAACGATCGCGCTTAACCACGATTTCCGGCAATTTGTCGCGAGCCAGCAGCGCGTTGACGGATACTAACCTGTGGCCGAAAAGTGCGTCGGTTTCGTCGAGGACGGGAGCGAGTTCGGACTCAAGTTGCGCCGCGAGTTCCGAAGAACTCGCCGTGGGAGCGTAGTCACCGCTTTGAACGGCGCCTCCCAGACTCGATATGCGTTCGTAGAGTTTTACGGGAACGCGTAACGTGTCTTCCCACGTCTGCGTGTCATTTTGGTACAGTTGTGCGAGGACGGCTTGCGCGCGCGCATGCAAATCGCGCAGCGCCGCTACCGTATCGTCGCGCCCGCTCGCGCGCTTTTCGAGCTTCGCCGCCTGGTCGCTCAGCGATCGCAAGGCCACGATCGCAGCGCCGGTTTTCTGGTATTCCCCTCGCAAACGAAGCGTCATCGCAACCTGCGCTTGCATATCTGCAAGTGTCGCAGATGATTTAGGGTCAACGAGAACGGTTATCTTTTGTTCTTGTGCCGGGCCCGCGCCGACCAGACGGACCGTGTACGTTCCGGGCGCGACCGTCGGCCCGGAAAAGCCCTGTTGCGTCGTGTGATATTTCGGAACGGTGTCAACCGGGTCGTACGCGAGATCCCACCACGCGCGATTGACGCCGGCAACCGCATGCTCGACCTTGAGCGTTCGGATCAGCGTCGTTCCATCGTAGATCTCTAGGCGAACGGGGTTCTTTTTCGAAGGGGCGTCGCGGAGAAAGAAATTGATGTCGGCCACGCCTTCCGGATTGTCGCCCGCGCCTTCGCCGGTAGCCCAGGTTGAAAATGCCGCTTCCCAACGGTACGCGTTACGAATTGGAAAAAGATGCGATATCTGCGCGCCGATTGCCGGCGTATAGCTTTGTAGCGCAGAAATATCGTCGAGTATCCATACGCCGCGCCCGTGCGTCGCAACAACGAGGTCGTCGAATTGCGGCTGCACGACGAAGTCGTAAACCGGGGCGTGCGGCAGATTGTTGAGCAAACTCTGCCAACTGCCGCCGTCATCGAACGAGACCCAAAGCCCGTTCTCGGTTCCGGCATAGAGCATTCCCTTGCGCACGGGGTCTTCACGAACCATTCGCGCGTACACGGTACGAGGCAAATTGCCGGAGATTGATTTCCAGTGTGCGCCGTAGTCGCGCGTAACGTAGAGATAAGGCGTGCGGTCGCCAAGTTTGTGATTCTCGGCAACCAAGTAGGCTGTGCCGTCTTCAAACGGTGAGGGGTCGATGTTATTTACCCGCGCATAGTGGGGCAGCCCGGGAATGTTGGACGTGAGGTTTTCCCAATGCGCGCCGCCGTCGCGCGTCAACCACGCGAGGCCGTCGTCCGTGCCCACCCATATTTCGCCTTTTGTAGTGGGCGATTCGCTGATCGACGCGATGGTGTCATAGACTTCCGTGCCCGCGTTATCACGCGTAATGGGCGATCCGGACGGCACTTGTTTGCTCTTCTCGTTACGCGTAAGGTCGGGGCTGATCGCAGTCCACGTGGTTCCACCGTCGTCGGTCCGCATGAGCATTTGGGCGCCGAAATATAACGCCTTGGGCTCGAGCGGCGATACCGCGACGGGAGCCACCCACGCCCCGCGATACTTGTACGATTCAGCTCCCATTCCGCTGTAGGTGTCCGGCCACGGACTAATCAATCGTCCTTGTCCGGACTTGCGGTCGAAACTGAGGACCGCTTCTTGATAGCCGGTTCCGTAAATCATGTTTTCATTTGCCGGCGAAAACACGATCCAACCACTCTCGCCGCTCTGCGCCGAAAACCATTGATCCGGCGTGATCGCGCCGGTAAAACTCAAACTCGGCCCGCACACGGCGCCTGGGTCTTGGAATTCACCACAGACGACGTACGGCGTCTCGTGATCGACCGCGATGTGATACGGCTGGCTGACGATGAGTTGCGGATCGCGCCAGTCTTTGCCGCCGTCCTGCGACAGACGAACGCCCGCGTCCGCGCCGATGATCATGCGTCCGGCATCTCTGGGGTCGATCCACATTTGGTGGTGGTCGTACCCATTCGTCACGATGCGATGTACGGTCTTACCGCCATTTTTCGATTCGGATGCAACAATCGACATAAAATAGACGTGATTTTCGTCGCGCGGGTCGACGAAGAGTTGCGAAAAATAATACTGACGTTGAGCGAGGGTGTGATCGTCGCTGACGAAATGCCAGGTTGCGCCGCTGTCGTCGCTTCGCCAGAGAACGCCCGATTTTGATTCAATCAGCGCATAGACGCGCTTGGGATTGCTCGGCGCGAATGCCACGCCGATTCGCCCCATCAATCCACCGGGCAATCCGTTACCGCGAAGGTACGTCCAGTGCGCGCCCCCGTCCGTCGAACGGTAAAGGCCGTCTCCCGGGCCACCGCTCGTGAGCATCCACGGCTCGCGCCGGACCGTCCACATTCCGGCTAAGAGCAAGCGTGGATTTCCCGGGGACATCGCAATATTCGCGGCGCCCGTTGTACCGTTGACGTAGAGCGAATGCGTCCAATGCGTTCCGCCGTCCGTCGTCTTGAAAACTCCACGATCGGCGGACGATGCGAACGGATCGCCGAGGGCCGCGACGTACGCGACATCCGCATTCTTCGGATCGATGACGATCTTTCCGATTTGCGACGTGTCGTCTAAACCGATGTGCTTCCACGTGGTTCCACCGTCATCCGAGCGATACACGCCGTTTCCGAACGCAATGTCGTTGCGAATGTTCGGCTCGCCCGTACCCACGTAGACGATGCGGTGGTTCGACGGAGCAACGGCAATCGCGCCGATCGACGTCACGTCCTTGTCGTCAAAAACCGGGTCCCATTTGATTCCGGCATCCTTCGTACGCCAGAGCCCGCCGAGTCCACCCGCGAAATAGACCGTCGGATCGCCCGGGACGCCCGCGACCGCATCGATCCGTCCCGTCGTCGGCCCGATGTTACGAAAATGCAGCGCCGCAAACGGCTTTGCCGCCGGTGCGGCCGGGGCGCTCGAGCCCGAGAACGCAAAGATTCCCGCACAGAGTAAAGCGGCGCTCCAAAATCGCATGAAGAGTTCTCCTCTAGACCCCTTGCGCTTTCGTTTACCGGTTCACGGTTTCATGCGAAAAAAATCGCAATGCCGAGTCGCTTCTCTAGAAGAGATTCCAAAGGTACTGATTGTAGACTTCGTGGTGGTGTTGGACCTCGGGCGCTTTAACGAAGGAGCCGAGAAGGCGGGCACAGCGATCGGCGCTAGCCTGTTTCAAATCGGCGTAGCGCTCTTTAACGTCGGCGCCGAGCATTTTGGTGGTCCAAGCCGATTCGCGGAAGTATTTGAGCGCATCGTAAATGTTGTCGGGGAGATAGTGCTCGGCCTGACGCAGGTTTTTCTCCTTGCTGGTCGTGCCTTCCAGTCCGGTTTTGAAGACCGAAAGCAAAACCATGTACGGATTGGCATCCGGACCGACCGAACGAACCTCAATGCGGGCGCTGCGCTCGTTGCCGATTGGAATGCGTACCATCGATCCGCGGTCGACGGCCGAAGCCTTAATTTGATTCGGCGCTTCGAAGTGAGGATCTAGGCGGCGGTAAGCATTCACGCTCGCGTTGAGCATCAGGCACGTGTCGTTCCCGTGCGTTAAAATACGATCGACAAACTGCCAAGCAAATTTGCTGACCTTTTCGTCGCCCTTTGCGTCCCAGAAAATATTCTTGCCGTCTTTGCTCACGGAAACGTTGGTGTGCATGCCGCTTCCGTTGACCCCCACGACGGGTTTCGGCAGAAACGTCGCGGTCATTCCCATGCGCGTCGCAACCTGACGGCAGATGAGTTTGTAGAGTTGGATCTGATCGGCGGCAACGACAACTTCCCCGTATCCGTAGTTAATCTCGAACTGCGAAGGCGCGACCTCGGGATGATCTTTTTCATTTTCAAACCCCATCGCGCGTTGAACTTCCGCAACAGTATCGATGAAATCGCGCAGCGGATCGCCCGGGAGCGACTGGTAGTAGCCGCCGGTATTGACGTACTCAAAGCGACCCGTCTCGTGATAGCGCCTCTCCGCATCGAGGCCTTCGAACAAGAAGCCTTCGATTTCGTTTGCGGCGTTGAGCGTGTACCCGTCTTTGTTGAAAGCGTCGTTCGAGAGTTGCTTGAGCTTGCCGCGGATGTCGGCCGAAAACGGCGCGCCGTTGCGATCGACGACGTCGGCAAACACGAGCACCTTGCCGGGTCCGAACACATCGCCTGGGGCCCAATAAAATGCGCTCCAGTCGAGATACAACCGAAGGTCGCTCTCGCGTTGAGCGGTGAAGCCTCGGATCGAAGATCCGTCAAACGTGAGGTTGTCGTACGATTTCAAGAGAAATTTCTTGTCGTAGTCGAGCATGTGAAGGCGGCCTTCAAGGTCGCTGAACAACACCGTTACGGCTTTGACTCGCGGCTCGTCGCTCAAATATCGCAAGCGTTCGTCTTGAATCGCCTGCACGGGTACCCGGTCCTTGCGCTGTTGCTTTGCGCGCAAATTCATCTCTTCAAGTTCCGCGTACGAAAGCAATAGGAAATCGCGCAATTCATAGCTCGCCATCGATCGATTTACACTCCCCTGGTCCCGTGAATGGGGGCGTATCTTCGATGCTCACCCCGAGTTCCCGCCCGCATTCTAGCCGTCGGACCCCGGTGAGCGGACCCCCGATGGAGAAGCTCGCGATATTGTGAGCACGACAGAACTCGACCGTAACGGCTTCGAAGCCCTCGGATTGGACCCGGCCCTGGTCAACGCCGCGGCTGGGCTCGGTTATGAAGAACCGACTGCGATCCAGCGGGAGGCGATCCCACATCTCATCAAAGGCAGCGACGTGCTCGGGCAGGCGGCCACCGGAACGGGAAAGACGGCCGCCTTCGCACTGCCGCTACTGCACCGAATCGGTAAGACAGAAGGCAGTTCCCGCACGGTGCGCGGCCTCGTGTTGGTGCCGACTCGCGAACTTGCAATGCAGGTCGCCGAAGCGATCCACAAATACGGCCGTTTGCTCGGGACGAGCGTCCTCCCCATCTACGGGGGGCAGTCGGTTTCGCAACAACTGCGCGCGCTGCGGCGCGGCGTCGATGTTGTCGTCGCCACGCCGGGACGCGCGCTCGACCACATTCGCCGCGGAACGCTCGAATTGGGCACAGTCGAATTTCTTGTTCTCGATGAGGCCGATGAAATGCTCGACATGGGGTTTGCCGACGAACTCGAAGCCATCATGGCTGCGGTGCCGGTCGAGCGTCAAACGGCGCTGTTTTCCGCGACGCTCGCTCCGCGCATTCGCACGATTGCAAAACGGTACTTGCGAAATCCGGCACAGGTTACGATCGCGAACGAAACACCCGCCTCCGGGAAATCGTCGCACATTCGCGAGGTTGCATACATCGTGCAACGCTCGCACAAAGCCGCAGCGCTCGGCCGCGTCATCGACATGGAAGCACCGGCGTCGGCGATCGTTTTTTGCCGAACGCGAACCGAGGTCGACGAACTCACCGAAACGCTCGGCGGCCGCGGTTACCAGGCCGAAGCAATTCACGGGGGCCTCTCGCAAGAACAGCGCGATCGCGTGTTGCGGCGTTTCCGCGACGGCACGT
>JBDTFK010000006.1:0-5203 GCA_039937995.1 Vulcanimicrobiaceae bacterium
CCGCGCCCGACCCGCCTCCGATCAGATCATCGTGGGCACCGACCAGCGCTTCCAACCGCCCGAGCGCCGGCCGAAGGACCGCTACATGGTACATAGCGAGCGCCAGCAAGGCAACGGCGAGGGCCGCTAAAGCGGCATACATTGTAAAAATCGGCATAAAATATAAACCACGACGAGAGCTGAGGTAGTTCACGGCACCCGTAAAGACTCGCTTACCGTTGCTACCTTCCGGTCCTGGCGGGGTTCACAAGGTTACGCCGCGTGAAGCCCAGCCCCCATCATGGCTTGGCCACTATACCACACGGGCCGGAACCCTTACTGCCGGATAAGCGGGGGCCTTTCTCGCCTACTTCTCCTGCGTGAAGCCAGCGGGGATTTCGAAGAGCGGGTCGGCCCGGCTTTTCGATAGCCACGCAATATTACCGCGCTCGAGAAGCGTACTAAACGCGTGCTTCGGTTGCGACGCAGTCGCACCACCGCCGAGCGTCATCAGCATGTAGAGCGCCAGGCGATTCGATTCCGTTCCCGGCATGACGCCACCGGTTCTCATGTGAATACGTGGTTTGCAACCGCCGCGTTCCACCACTTCATTCGGACTTGAGGGGACGTATTTCGGCGTCACGAGCGGACAGTACGCGCGCGGCTGGTTGATCCCCGAGGTATAGACGATCGACGTCATCTTCATGTCGCCGTTCTTGCACGAGCCCGTCGCGTTGGTCGTCGACATCTCGAATGCATCGTTCACGCCGGTTGTTCGAATGCCGTCGAGCACTTTGGGCCCGAGACCTTGTAAGCGCGAACTCATCGTGAGGTCGGAAGTGCCCGGTGGTTCGTTCACTACTGTGGTCTTGGCAGGCACGTTTTGCGTTGAAGGTGCCGTCGGGCCGCATTCTTTCGGACTCGTGTCGCTAAGGCGGTACGTTTCCTTTGCAAGGTTGAGCGATATAAACTGATTCTGCCGACACTTTGAAATCGTCGCGGTCTGCATCACCGGATCGTCTTCGCGAACCCAATTCTTCGAGGAGTAATACGTGTAGCGGACCACATGGCCGTTACGGAGCAGCGACATCATTTGCATCATGTTGCCCATGGCGCTGCCGATCATCGAGCTCGCCATGTTGTCCTCCGCATTTTCGGCCACGGCGCCGGCTGCGGCTTCGACCGGATTGCCGCTAAGAGCGCCGGCGAGGAGTCCGCCGATGCCGTGGTGTTTCGCCTGCGGCGCTGCCGTTGGAGCCGCACTCGGCGGCGTCATT
The DNA here is from genome assembly GCA_039937995.1 of Vulcanimicrobiaceae bacterium. GTDB lineage: Bacteria > Vulcanimicrobiota > Vulcanimicrobiia > Vulcanimicrobiales > Vulcanimicrobiaceae > JALYTY01. Next base: position 1,257 of record JBDTFK010000006.1, read on the forward strand.
GCGAGTTGATAGTCGGCCGAAAACGATCCGGGCGGCGGCGGCGTCGCGGGGTCTGCGATCATCCGCGAAATCTCGTCGTACTGCAGCGCTGCCGGTGTGGGCGTTACGGCGGCCTTCGGTGCCGCCGAACCGCGCAGCGGGGGAAACGAGATCGCGAAAACGAGAACCGCAGAAACGGCCACGGCAGACAGTGCAAATGCTTTCACTGCATCTCCTCCAAGGTAAGCAACGTTACGAACCGGATTGCGCCACGAAGGCGGCGAACGCCTTGGCGCTATGGCGGATACGCACATCAAGTGCCGTGAGAACGGTCCGTACCTCGTACGCGGGCCGGTAACGCTCACGGACGTTGACGGCAATGAGTACACGGTCGATAGCGAAACCGTAGCACTCTGCCGGTGCGGCGGCTCGGCAACGAAGCCGTTCTGCGACGGAACGCATCGCACCAACGGATTTACCGCAACCGAGCGCGCTACGCCGCAGGAGTACTAATGCCGTCTTACATTCGAGCCGGATCGCTTCCGCACAAACGCCACATTCAATTTCGCGCTCCAAGCGGCGCCCTTTTCGCTGAAGAGCTCTTCTCAACCAAGGGATTCGAAAGCGTGTACTCGCTGCTCTACCACTTGCGGCCGCCGACCGCAACGCTCGACGTTTCGGCGTGGCATCGTCCCGCCGTACGCCTTTTGCCCAACGACCCGCTGCGAAACCGGCATTTCGAAGGCGCGCACGTGAAGACCCATGGTGACGCGATCGAATCCCGCGTGCCGATGCTCGGCAACGAAGACATCCTCATCTCGATCGCGCACGCGGACCTCCCGATGGAGTACTGGTATCGCAATACGGGCGGAGACGAGTTGCTCTTCATCCATCACGGCGCCGGAACGATCGAAACTCCGTTCGGCGATCTCGCCTATCGCGAGCACGACTACGTTGTCATTCCCACCGGCACGACGCACCGCGTTGTCCCGTCGGTCCCCACGCGGATGCTCGTGACCGAATCCTCGGGGATGGTGAAGATCCCACGCAAGTACCGCAACGAATTCGGACAACTGGAGGAGCACGCGCCGTACTATGAGCGCGATTTTCGCGTTCCCATCCTAAAAGCGCCCATCGATGCAACCGGTGAATACCAGGTTCGCGTGAGCCACGGCGACCGTACCGCATGCTATACCGTGCAAAATCATCCATGCGACGTCGTGGGATGGGATGGCTACTGTTATCCCTACGCGTTCAATATCGAAGAGTTCGCGCCGATTACCGGAAAATTGCACCAGCCGCCGCCGGCCCACGCCACCTTCGAGGCGCCCGGGGCAGCATTTTGCGCGTTCGTCCCTAGGATGTTCGACTATCATCCCCTCGCCGTTCCCGTGCCCTACAACCATTCGAGCGTCGACTGCGACGAAGTGCTCTACTACGTTAGCGGTAACTTCATGAGCCGTCGCGGCGTTGAGGAGGGCTCGATCACGTTGCACGCCGCCGGGGCGCCGCACGGTCCGCAACCCGGCGCGGTCGAAGCCAGTCTCGGTAAAACATCGACCGACGAAATCGCGGTGATGGTGGACACGTTCAAACCGCTGCGACTCGCCCAAGGCGCGCTCGACGTAGAAGACACCCAGTATTTCCGCAGTTGGATCGAAACTACGACGTAATGCGTCCGCGCGCGCACCCAAAGCCGACCCGGAGGTCCCCTTCGCGGCACCAACCGCGCAGAATCACTTCGTCGCCGTCTTCCAAGAACGACCGGCGCTCGCCGCCAGGCAGCGTTATCGGCGTCGCGCCGTTCCAGGAAAGCTCGATAAAACTCCCCTGACTGTTCGGCGTCGATCCACTGATCGTACCCGAGGCGTACAGGTCGCCGGGGCGAACCGCCGTTCCGTTCGCGCTTGCGTGCGCTAGCTGCTGCGCCATATTCCAATACATATTCGCAAACGTTGTGGTGGAAATCGTAACCGGCGGCCGTTTCGCCGCGCGCATCGAGGCCGTTTCCAACTCGACCGCGAGTTCGATCTCGTAAGCCCAGGGTTCCGGCGTTCGGAGATATTCGAGCGGAGCCGGGTGTTGCTCCGGACCTTTTTTTCGGAACGGCTCAAGAGCGTCGAGCGTCACAACCCAGGGCGAGATCGTTGTCGCGAACGACTTCCCGAGGAACGGTCCCAGCGGCTGATACTCCCACGATTGAATGTCGCGCGCGCTCCAGTCGTTGACTAATACGAGGCCGAAGATGTGCTCGCGCGCGGCGCTCGCTGGGATCGGCGTCCCCATCGCGTTGCCGGGCCCGGTAATGAAACCAACTTCCAGTTCGATATCGAGGCGCTCTGTAGGGCCGAAAACGGGCGTCTCCGCGTTCGGCAATTTGCGCTGACCGCGCGGGCGGACGATCGGCGTGCCGTCCACGACGATCGTACTCGAACGCCCGTGATAACCGATGGGAATCCAGCGCCAGTTCGGCATGAGCGCTTCACCTTGCGGGCGGAACATTCTCCCGAGGTTTGTTGCGTGCTCGATCGAGGAGTAGAAATCGACGTAATCGCCGACGTGCATAGGCATCGTCATCGCGACGTCCCTTTGCTTTGCGAAGAGCTGCGCGAGATTGAGCGATCTGAGCGCCGCGTCACTCTCCGTGTCGCTGCGAAGAAGCGCGGCGATGCGCTGCCGTAGCGGTTTCCAAACTTGCGGACCCGCGGCAAGCAGCGGGTTAAGCGCGGGGGCCTCCAACATTTCGCGCGCGCAAACCCCGTCGAAAAGCCCGGCGCCCGCCGCGGCGTGGAGGTCGAGAACCTCTTCGCCGATCGCAATCCCCAAACGCGGCGCAGCGCCGTTGCGGCGGAAGGCTCCGTAGGGCAAGTTGTAGATCGAAAAGTCCGACTCCGGCGCGACTGGAACCCACGAGGTGATTTTCGGCACTACGCCGCTGCCGGAAGGATCGCGAGAGCGGTTAAATCGTCAACCGGTTCGGAAAAGCTGCAACTTCCGTAAGAGACGAACGCGGCGCGGGCGCGCTGAATTTCAACCGGCGTAAAGTGCCTGCCGTTCGCGACAAGCTCGTTGGGTTGGAAAACAAACGCAGCGGGGTCTTCTTCGGCGAGTATCCCGGCGAGCGTTTCGGGCTGCGCATCCAGAGCGCTCGCCGCCGCGATGAGAATATTGAGAAAGCCGTGCATGGCCACGTTCGCGCTCCGGTTATAGTGCCGGACCGGGTGATGCAAACCGGCGGTAGCCTTAAAGGCAACGCCGCTTTGCAACGCGGCCGCGATGAACGCCGCCAGTTCGTCGGGGACCGGATACGCGTCGTCCGTCAGACCGCCGCATCGCACCTTAGCGTTGAGGCGAAAGCGTGCGAGTGCGGTCATCGCATCGGGCAATATGCCGGGCCAACGTCCGTCTCGCGGAATCTCGACAAACATCGGCAGATCGCGCAGGCCCGCCGCTTCCGTCAGCATCGCGCATTGACCGATCGCCGCATCGAACGAATCGCGTTGCGTCGCAAGGCGCGGCAGCGCAATTTCAAGTGTCTCGATCGAGACTTGCGGTGCGCCCGCACGCACGCCTGCGATTGCGCCGAACGCCGCTTGCGCGGAATTCAGCCACGAGCGCGGATCGCTTTGCGCATCGACGATCACGCTCAGCGCGATCCGCTCTTTCGCTTCGGAGGGCGATCGTGCGGAAAGCAATTCTTGCAACCGGGACGCCGGCACGATAAATCGTCCGAGCATCCACGCGTACTCTCCCGCGCGGGCAGCATCGAACTCCTCGAGCGCGGGCGCCATCGCTAGGTGCGCCGGTGGGAAAAGCCCTGCGTAGTCTACCAGCCGGGCCAGCGCGGCGCGGGCGGAGGGCATAATTTCGGTGGACGTACTCATCGTGCCATCTCTTCGACAGGGCCCCTCCCGACGCTTCGCCAAGCCTGAAGGGATGAGCACAATGACCGAGGCCCGCAGCAATCC
>JBDTFK010000007.1:0-3060 GCA_039937995.1 Vulcanimicrobiaceae bacterium
GCTCACGAGCGCTCGCGTATTTGCGTCCATGACGATGTCCGGCGGCCATTCCCGGCTATACCCCTCGGCGGCGCTTTTGCGGGTTGCGTCGATCCCGACTTTCGTTCCGTAAGCGACGCTGTAGGAGCCGTGATCTAAGTCGTCCACCGGGCCGGGCATCATGACGACGTCGCGATCCGCTGCGAGATTGTTCAAGGTGAACCACGCGACGCTGCGCACGTCTTGCACGTCGATGTCGTCGTCCACGACGACGAGCATTCGCGTCAACATCATCATGTGACCCAGGCCCCAAAGCGCGTTCATGACTTTCTTTGCGTGCCCGGGATAGGTCTTGCGAATCGAAACGATCGCGAGATTGTGAAAGCCTCCCTCGACGGGAAGATTCATATCGACGACCTCGGGAAGCACCATCTGCAAGAGCGGCAAAAAAATGCGTTCCGTCGCTTTGCCCAGCCAAGCGTCCTCCATCGGCGGCTTTCCGACGACCGTTGCGGCGTAGATCGGATCGCGGCGGCGCGTCATGCAGGTGACGTGAAACGTCGGATACGTATCCGCCGGGCTGTACACGCCGGTGTGATCCCCGAAGGGTCCTTCGGTGCGCAGATCCCTGTTGTCGACATAGCCCTCGAGAACAAACTCTGCGCTTGCGGGGACGCGCAGATCGACCGTTTTCGCTTGCGTGAGTTCGATCGGCTTTCCACGCAGAAGTCCCGCAAAAGCAAATTCGTCGAGTACCGGCGGTAGCGGCGCCGTCGCCGCGTACGTGATCGCCGGATCGCTGCCGATTGCGACCGCGACGGGGATTTTATCTCCCCACGCATCGGCGTGTGCGCGCCCGTGTTTGTGGCGCTGCCAGTGCATACCGGTTTCGCGTGGACCGTAGACTTGCATGCGGTACATGCCGACGTTTGGACGATTCGTGCGCGGGTCTTTCGTAATCACGAGCGGTAACGTAATGAACGGGCCGCCGTCCATGGGCCACGTCGTAAGCACGGGAAGTTTGGTCAAGTCCGGCGCGCGTTCGACGACATCTTGGCACGCCGCATTTCGAACGATTTTTGGAATGGCGTTCGCGAGCGGAGCGAACGCTTTAAGCGCGCCGAGCTTTGCGCCGAGTGACGACGATTCCGGCGCCGTCACGTCGAGCAGCCGGCGCAAGCGCTCGGCGACGTCGTCGAGCCGCGCCGCGTCGAGCGCCATCGCCATCCGGCGCTGCGATCCGAACTGATTGGTAAGAACGGGGAACCGGCTGCCTTTAACGTTCGTAAAGAGCAACGCCGGCCCACCCGCTTTCACGACGCGATCGGTAATTTCGGCAATTTCGAGAAACGGATCGACGGGCGCGGCAATCGTATGCACTTCGCCGGCTTTGCGCAGCGCGTCAACGTACGCGCGTAACGAATCAAACGGCATGACCGCCCTTTCTTACTCGCAAGCACGCACTCCGCCCGCTGCGCTGGAAGTTGCCGGTCGCGCGTCGAACGGACGGACGCATGCAGTTAATCGCCGTATTGCGCCGTCGTACCGAGTCATTTGCGGAGCAGGACTTTGCCGGGCACCTCGCCGCCGAAGCGCTACGCGTGCGCGAACTCTACCAGGAGGGATTCATTCGTAGTGCGTGGAGCCGGCAAGACGTGCTCGGCGCCTGCCTATTGCTTGAGGCGTCATCTGCTGCCGATGCCCAAGCGAAGCTTCAGACGCTACCGCTCGCTGCCGCGGGAATGCTCGAGGCGCAGATTATCCCGCTACGCGGGTATCGCGGATTTTGCCCGTAGCAGCGTTTTTAGGGCGGGCCATTCGCTAGCGATCACGCTGTAGAACGACACGTCGCGCGATTCTCCGGAAGGCGGACGAACGCGGAAGTTACGTTGCGTGCCTTCGTAGGTCGCGCCGATGCGTTCCATGGCCGCGCGCGAGCGAGCGTTGATCGCTTCGCCTTTGAGCGTTACGCGCAGCGCGCCCCATCGTTCAAACGCGTACTGGAAAAGCAAATATTTGCAATGCGTGTTGACGGGCGTCCGCCAGAAGCGTCGCGCTACGAACGTCCAGCCGATCTCGAGTTTGCGATGCTCCGGCACAATATCCAAAAAACGCGTCGATCCGATCGCTTCCCCGGTAATCGTATCCACGATCGCAAACGGAATATGATCCGACGCGAGCGCATCGCGCAACCACGCGCTCGCGGTGTCTTCGCGATCGAAGGGGTTGGTCTGATAGGTAAACTCCCACAACGCGGGATCGTTCGCGTTCCGGCGCAAATCGTCGAGGTGCGACTCCGATAGCGGCTCCAGGCGAACGAGGCCGGTTTCGAGGGTTACGGTGCGATCGAGCATGATTTCATGTGTTTAGCGTAGGAGCGGTATTTGCGCGGTGAAGGAGGCACCGCCGGATGTTTCGTCGAGGGTGAGGAATCCGTTGTGCGCGTGAGCCACCCACTGCGCAATTGCAAGGCCGAGGCCGCTTCCTGAAATCGAGTTGCTTCCGTGAAAGAATCGCTGAAAGATGCGCTCGCGATCTCCGGCGTCGACGCCCATCCCATCGTCGATGATTTGCAGCAAAGCGCTTTCCGAGCCCGCGGTGCAGCGCACGAGGATGCGCGTTCGCGCGTGTTGCATTGCATTTTCGAGAAGGTTGCGGATCAGTTCGCGCAAGCGCCGCGCGTCGCCGTTGACGATTGCCGAGTCGACCTCAGAGGCGATCTGGATCTGCGCGGCGGCGGCGCGCGGTTCGAATTCGAGCAACGCGGTGTGAACGACCGCGGCAAGGTCCACCGGTTCGCGTGAAAGGAGCGTTGCATCGGGCGATCGCGCGAGCGTGAGCAGATCGCCGATGAGGGAGCTTGCATCGAGCGCGGTCGACGAGATCAAGGAAAACGCGTCCCGAGCGCCGTCGTTTGTCGCATCGGACCGCTGCGCTTGCGCGACCGATGCGATCGTTGCGAGCGGCGAGCGAAGTTCGTGCGCGGCATCGGCGATAAAAGTGCGCTCGCGCTCGCGAGCTTCGAGCAACGGCCGCAGCGAGATCTGAGCGAGAATCCATGAAGCGATGCCGACGACGATG
>JBDTFK010000008.1:0-3152 GCA_039937995.1 Vulcanimicrobiaceae bacterium
CCTGGCAAGCCGGAAGCGTCGATCTCACGCGCTATTCCACCATTGCGTCCAAGCAAATTACGCCCGATAAAATTGCGACTACCTCGAAGGGGCTCGCCCAGCTTGGAGCCCTGGTGAGCGTCGAGTACCTCGAACCCGTGGGTTTCGACGATCAACCGGTCGGAACGAAGGGGTACTTGTACCGGATGGTTTGCAGCAACGGCGTCGTGTACGAACAGCTCGTTCTCGATGCTGCGGGAAAAGTGACCGGAATCGTTTTCCGCGATAAAATGCCTCAGTAATCGCAACCGTTTGCGGCCGCGCCGCTGATATGAGAATATTGGCGGAACCGCAAATGACGATATCCGAACTCGTAAGCAAGGTCCAATCCTACGACCCGTCCCTGGACGGTGAGTGGTTGCGCCGCGCCTACGAAGTGGCGGATCGCGCCCACGAGGGCCAGCGACGGGCTTCGGGCGAGTCGTACATCGAGCATCCACTCGCCGTGGCCGGAATCCTCGCCGACCTCGAAATGGACCGCCAGACCATCGCGTCGGCGCTGCTGCACGACGTCGTCGAAGATACGACCGTAACGAGCGAGCAGGTCGCCGCGGATTTCGGCGACGAGATTGCCGGCCTCGTTGACGGCGTCACCAAACTTACGCGAATTCCCTATCAGTCGAAAGAGGACGCGCAGGTTGAAAACCTGCGCAAAATGTTCATGGCGATGGCGCGCGATATTCGCGTCATCATTATCAAACTCGCCGACCGGCTGCACAACATGCGCACGCTCGCGAGTTTGCCCGCGAGCAAGCAGTTGGCCATCGCGCGCGAGACTCTCGATATTTACGCGCCGATCGCGCACCGGCTCGGCATTTGGAAAATCAAATGGGAGATCGAAGACGAGTGCCTTCGGTATCTCGATCCCGTGCCGTACCGCGAAATTGTTGAGCGCGTGGCGAAAACGCGACGCGAGCGTGAGAACGATGTAAAGGAAGCCATCGCGCGCCTGCGCTCGGAATTCGAATCGTTAAGCGTTAACGCCGAAATTCAGGGCCGTCCGAAACACTTCTATTCGATCTATTCCAAGATAAAAAAAGGTCGCGACTTCTCGACGATCTACGACCTGACGGCAATTCGCATTATCGTCGATTCGGTCAAAGACTGCTACGCGGCTCTGGGAGCCGTTCATTCCATGTGGACGCCGCTTCCCGGGCGCTTCAAAGACTACATCGCAATGCCGAAGCCGAACATGTACCAGTCGCTGCATACGACGGTCGTCGGTCCGCAGGGCGAGCCGCTGGAAATTCAGATCCGCACGTGGGAGATGCACCGCACCAGCGAATACGGCATTGCCGCTCATTGGCGCTACAAAGAAGGCGGCAAGCCCGACCAGTTCGAGAACAAGCTTTCGTGGCTGCGCGCGCTGCTCGAATGGCAAAAGGACATGCGCGATTCGCGGATGTTCATGGAGAGCCTCAAACTCGATCTCTTCGATTCGCAGGCGTTCGTGTTTTCGCCACGCGGCGACGTCTTTTCGATTCCCGCCGAAGGCACACCGCTCGACTTTGCCTATCAGGTGCATACCGACGTCGGAAACCACTGCGTCGGCGCGAAAGTCAACGGACGCATCGTTCCGCTCGATTACACGTTACAAAACGGCGACATTTGCGAAATTCTCGTCAACAAATCGGGCGGCCGCCCTTCGCTCGACTGGCTATCGATCGTCAAAACGTCGAGCGCCAAACACAAAATCAAACAGTGGTTCCGCAAGGAGCAACGCGAGGAGAACGTCCTCGCGGGCCAAGAGTCGCTCGAAAGCGAGCTTGCGCGCGCGCATTTGCGGATAGATCTCGCGCGCGGCGAACTGATCGATCGCATCGCACACCGGATGAATTTCGGCTCGCCGACGGATTTATTCGCCGCGATTGGTTTCGGAGATGCCTCGGCGCTCAACGTCGTCAACCGCATCCGCGACGAAGTCAAAGGCGACAACGTCGTCGATCTTACGAAAGCCGTCCGCAAACCTCCCACGCGCAAGAGCGCGAAGAAATCGAGCGGAGTTCGTATCGCCGGCGTGGACGATGTGCTCGTGCGGTTATCGAAGTGCTGCTCGCCGGTACCGGGCGATCCGATTATCGGCTACGTTACGATCGGTCGCGGAGTGAGCGTGCATCGTGGAGATTGCCCGAACGTCGCCTACATGAGCGCCACCCCCGAGCGAATCTTGCAAGCCCAATGGCTTGAAGACGCGGACCTCACGCACGCGGTCGATATCGAAGTGGAAGCCGACGACCGTTCGCAACTGCTTCAAGACATTATGGGCGTATTCGCGGAACTCAAAACGTCGGTCAGCTCGGTCACGGCACGCGTTAAAAAAGACGCCGCGGTAACGAGTCTTACCGTGCAAATTCGCGATCTCGCACACTTGCACAAATTGCTGACCAAACTCGAAGCCCTCAAAAACGTCCGCCGGGTTTATCGCGTTACGAAGCGCGAAAAGACCGCGACCGGCAACTAACTCCCCGTTGCATCTCGAATCTTTTCTCCTCACGCTCGGCGCGGCGTTTCTTGCCGGGGCGATCAATAGCGTTGCGGGCGGCGGAAGCTTTCTTTCGTTTCCGGCGCTCGTGCTTGCGGGCGTCCCTCCCATCTCGGCTAATGCTACGAACAACGCGGCGATGTGGGTGGGCACCTTCGGAAGCGCGCGAGGATACTGGAAAGACGTGCGCGCGCATCGTGCGATGCTCGTTTCCGTGCTTGCGGTCAGTTCGGTGGGAGCGCTAATCGGCGCAGTTTTGCTCCTCTCGACGCCCGCCCCTACGTTCTCACGATTGATTCCTTGGCTGCTGCTCTTTGCAACGGCGGTTTTTGCAATCAGTCCGCTCTTGATCCGCAAAAATGCCGGAGGTGACCCACGGCATCAGGTGTGGCAGTTGATCGTGCAGTTTTTCGTTGCGGTTTACGGCGGATATTTCGGCGCCGGCATGGGGATTCTTATGCTCGCCGTGCTCGCGTTCTCGGGACTGCCGAATTTCAATGCGACTAACGGCATGAAAAACGTGCTGTCGGTCGCGATCAACGGCGTGGCGCTGATTCCGTTTTTGATCGCGCGCGTGATCGATTGGCGTTTCGCGATTCCGATGGCGGTTGTCGCGCTATTGGGTGGGTAT
>JBDTFK010000009.1:0-5745 GCA_039937995.1 Vulcanimicrobiaceae bacterium
GCCGGCGAATACCCGCCGTGTCGACCAGACGAACGCGTACGCCGTCGATGGAGAGCGACTCCTCGATCGTGTCCCGCGTCGTCCCCGCAATTTCGGAAACGAGCGCGCGGTCTTCGCCGAGTAGAGCGTTGAGCAGCGACGATTTTCCCGCATTCGGCGGCCCGACGATCGCGACCGTAATGCCTTCGCGCACCAGGCGTCCCACTTCACCGTCGCGCCGCAATTGCACCAGCTCATCGACGATCGACGAAAGATCCGCATCGACGCGCGAGCGGTCGGGATCTGGAATTTCTTGCGGAAAGTCGATCGCGCCGCTGCAATCTTCCACGATCGTCGCGAGCACGGCTCGCAAGCGCCGCACGTCGCTTGCGAGCCCCCCACCCAAGTTCGCGAGCGCAGCCCGCGCCGCGGAACGCGTTTCGGCATCGATTAAGTCCGCCACGGCGGACGCCGCATGCAAATCGAGTTTCCCATTCATGAACGCGCGCCGCGTGAATTCGCCGGGCTGCGCGAGACGTGCGCCCGATGCCAAAATCGCGCGCAGCACCTCGCGAACGACCACGGGCGAACCGTGGACGTGAAGTTCGAGCGTATGCTCGCCGGTGTAGCTGTTCGGCGCCGCAGAAAAGAGCGCCAGCCCGCGATCGATCGCGGAGCCGTCTTCATCGAGAATTGCCGTGTAATGCGCGTGGCGGGGTCGCAGGGGCGCTCCGGGTACGACGCGCGCGGCAATTTGGCGCACGCTCGGACCGCTCACGCGCACGATTGCGATCGCGCCGCGGCCCGGTGGCGTCGCCGGCGCCGCGATCGTGTCCGGCGCGCTCACGTCCCCGGCGTTGCACTCATTTCGGAAACACGACCACGCAGCGCTCGGGCTCTTCGCCTTCGGACTCCGTTCGCACGTCGGCGTTCTCCGCAAGCGCGATATGCACGATCTTGCGTTCCGACGGCAGCATCGGCTCGAGTTTCTGCGGTTTTTGTTCGCGTACGACGCGCTCGAGCGTCGAGAGCGCGAGATGTTTGAGTTGGTCCGCCCGCCGTGCGCGATAGCCCTCGGCATCGATCGTGAAATAGCGCCGGTTGTTGCGCACGCCGGCGTTGAGAATGTTGTTGAAGATCAAGTTGAGCGCTTCGAGCGTATTGCCGTGGCGTCCGATCAGCATCGCGAGATCGGGCCCCGTTACTTCGAGATACTCGCCTTCCTGGCGCGGAATGTACGCGATTTCCGTTTTATCGACGCCCATTTGGCGAAGAATCTCCACGAGCAAATCGCGCGCGGGAACGGCCGTCTCGGGAAGCTCGTAGCGGGCGCTCTCGCTCGCACGCGCTCCGAGCGGCGGGCCGTAGTGGCGACCGCCTCCGTTCCCCCCGGGCCGGAAGTTGCCCGGCGGACCGCCGGAGCCTCGCCGGCCTCCCCCTCCGCCGGTGCGGGGCGCGGAATCACCCTTGCCCGGAATCGGCCGGTCGCGAATGTTCGCGGGCTGCTCTTCGAACTCGAAATCGTCTTCGTATAGCATTGTTTTTAAGACCGCGCGCCTTTCGTTTTTTTGTTTTTGCCTTTGCGTGCGCCGTTGCCGCTTAGCGCCTTCGGCGGAGGCTCGGACGGTATCGGAACGTCGGTAAACACGTGCTCGCTATCGATGAACGCGAGCGGTTCGTGAGCGCGCCGCAACATGTAAAATTGCTGCGCCATCTGAAAGATATTCGATGCGAACCAGTAGAGCACCATGGCCGACGGCCATCCGTATTTGTATCCGAGAAACCCCAACATGAGCGGCGACATGATCGCCATGATCTTCTGCGTTTGAGCCTGCTGCGGATCGGTCGCCGGCATGCTGCCGAAACGCACGCTGATGTACATCGAGAGCGCGTAGAGCACGAGCAAAATGACGTCGGGGTGCGCAAGACTCGGCGCGAAAAATGCGGGATATTTCGCCGAGAGCGCGCTCCCGATCCAAGCGAAGTGCTGGTCTTCGTAAAGGCCCTTATTCTGAAGCACCATGTAGAACACGCTGATGATGAACGGGTACTGCACGAGCATCGGCAAGCACCCGGTCAGCGGATTGGCGCCGTGCAGCTTGTAGAGCGCCATCGTTTCCTGCTGTAGCTTGGTTTGGTCGCCCTTGTATTTTTCCTGAAGCTTTTTGATCTGCGGCGCAATCTTTTGCATCGCCATCATCGATTTGAATTGCTTCGCGTTCAAGGTCCAAAAGACGACGCGGAACAGCAACGCTAAAATGACCAGGCTGACGCCTAAGTTGTGAATCGGCGAGTTGATCTCGCCGACCAGCCACGACATGCCGCGGACGATCGGATCGAGAAACCAGTTGGCTGCGAGGATGAAGTGCAACGACTACCTTTCGAGGGGATGGGGCTCGGGTACGGGATCGACACCACCCTGGTGCCACGGGTGGCAACGCGCTATCCTTCGCGCTGATAACCATACTCCGCGCATCGCTCCGTGTTTCCGGGTCGCTTCGATCGCGTAGTGAGAACAACTTGGATAAAACCGGCACGCCGCCGGAAAGATCGGAGAGATCGCGATTTGATAGAAACGGATGACCGCGACGATCGCGAAACGCATGCTAGCCGGCACTCCGAGCAAGCGCCCGTTCCAGATCCCGCTGCAAGACATCGAAGGGCGCCTCGGCCGCCTCGGGTCGTGCAACGACCAAAAGACGAACCCGGCGCCCTTCAAGCAGATCGTGCAAAATTGCCCCGATTCGCCGGCGAACCCGGTTCCGCACGACGGCTTTTCCGACCGGCTTGCCGACCGTGATTCCCGCCGTCGATCGCGCATCGCTCGGGTGGCAATCGGCCCGGTAGACGGTCAGGACGCCGCTCGGAACCCGTTTGCCTCGGTTACGTAGCCGGGAGAAGTCCGCACTGCGGCGCAGGCTTGCATACCGCCGCATCAGACGCTGAGGCGGTGACGCCCCTTTTTGCGACGACGGGCGAGGACTTTCCGTCCGTTCTTCGTGCTCATGCGCTCCATAAAACCGTGAACGCGTTTGCGGCGACGGTTATGCGGCTGAAACGTCCGCTTCATGTTTTTCCAAAACTCCTAGGTGAAAAGCGCCGCCCTTAGACTTCCGAGCGGCACACAGCCCCTAAGTATAGGGGGGCTCCCAACCCTGCGTCAAGGCGAGATCATAAGAAATCTTTGCCGCGGCCCGCTTTCCACATGTGTGTACAAGCCTGTGTAGAAAATTGCGCCGACGCTTGCGTCGATGTCGCGGAAAGCCTTGATTCTCGCGGGATTCCGGCGATTTTCCCGGTCCGGAACGGCTCCCGGGGATGGACCGAAAAAGCCCCAAAAACCGTAAAAAGTTGCCTGTGGATAAGTGTATAAAGTCGTGCATAGAACCCGCAGGAGAGGCACTCCATTGAGCCAACCGATAGCGTCCTCACGGGAGCGGAACTGTGCTTTCTACCGGACGCACACTACCGAGTTCCCGTGTATTTGCTTGAATGTCACGAGGACGCAGAAGCATGGCGCTTGCGGTTGGCAACTCAGACATCTCCAACGAGCTTTGGAGTTCCGCTCTCGAAGCCTTGGAGCGGAAATTCTCAAAACCCATATTTGAGATGTGGATCAAGCCGATCCGCCTAGTTTCCGTACACGGCGGCGAGTTGTTGCTCTCCGTGCAGAGCAACTTTGCGCGCGATTGGGTCGAAAACCGGCTCAAGGGCCAGATCGCCGACGTGCTTACGGAGGTCTTCGGGGCCGTCCTCGACCTGCATTTTACCGTGGCCGAGGCCGACGTTCCGGCTCCGAGCAATGCCGCACCGCCAATCCCGACGCGCGCCCCGGACGACCTGAGGACCGCCAACCTTAATACCCGCTACACCTTTGAAGAATTCGTCATCGGGAACTCCAACCGGTTCGCGCACGCCGCCGCCCAAGCCGTCGCCTCGGCTCCGGCCCGGGCCTACAACCCGCTCTTCCTCTACGGCGGCGTCGGCCTCGGCAAGACGCATCTGATGCACGCGATCGGTCACCGCGTCTTGATCGACAATCCGAGCGCAAACGTCGTGTACGTGACGTGCGAGAAATTCACGAACGAATTCATCATCGCGCTGCAAAATAACCGCACGCCGGAATTTCGCAACCGTTACCGGCAAGTCGACGTGCTCCTCATCGACGACATCCAATTTCTTGCCGGCAAGGAAACGACGCAAGAGGAGTTTTTCCATACGTTCAACGCGTTGCACGAATCCGGCCGTCAGTTGATCATTTCGTCCGACCGTCCGCCCAAAGAGATTCAAACGCTCGAGTCACGTTTGCGTTCGCGATTCGAGTGGGGATTGCTCACCGACATCCAATCGCCCGATATCGAAACCCGCGAGGCCATTCTGCGCAAAAAGGCCGAAAGCGAAAAAATTCCGGTTCCCGACGAAGTAACGTCGTTCATCGCCAAGGTTATTCCCTCGAATATCCGCGAACTGGAAGGCGCGTTGATCCGCGTCGTCGCGTACGCCTCTCTGACGAAATCGCCGATCACGCTCGACCTTGCCGCCGAAGTGCTCAAGAGCGCCCTCGCCCAAGCACCGCTCCAACGCATCACGATCGCGAAGATCAAAGACACCGTGGCCGGCGCGCACGGACTCACGGTAAAGGAAATGGACAATGGCCGCCGCGATCAGCGGTTGGCGGGGCCGCGTCAGATAGCAATGTTCATCGCGACCGAACTCACGAACTATTCGCTGCCGCAGATCGCTCGAGACTTCGGCAAGAAAGACCACACCACCGTGATGTACGCGCGCGATAAGATCAAAGACCAAATGCAGCGCGACGAAGCCTATCGCAACAAAATTCGCCAGTTGATCGCAATGTGCCAGAGCCCGTGACGGCATCCGCGGCGCCCGGCGTCCTTCCGGTAAACCGCCCGTGAACGGCGGTTTTTTCTTTCCCCGTAGTAGACATGCTTAACGACAAGGTTGCGCCTTTATGCGTGGATAACTGCTCTCTTGCTCCGACATGTGGAGATGTGTATCGTACCGCCGGCTTCGTCCACACCTTATTCTTGACGGAAACCCTGTCATAACAAGCAAAAAGGCACTTATCCGCGGAATACACCGCACTACTACTGTTACGACGGTAGTCTATAAAATCTACTACGAGAACAACGCGCGCTAGAATCGGTGGAAAATGAAGTTCACCTGTAACACGAAAGATATTGCCGCGGCCGTCGGGGCCGCAAGTAAAGTCGTCAACGCTCATACGACTGTGCCGATTCTTTCCAACGTGCTCTTAGCGGCCGAGGATGGAAAGATCGCCGTGCGCGCCACGGATCTCGAGCTTACCCTCGAGCACGCGTTTCAGGCCGACATCGGCGAGGGCGGATCGGTAACGCTTCCCGCCAAGCTCTTCTCGAGCTACCTTGCGAATTTGCCGGCCGGCTCGCTCGATCTGTCGGGGACGGCTACGCGGGCGAGCATAAAGTGCGAGCGAAGCAACTACGATTTTCACGCGCTCCCGGCCGACGAGTACCCGCCGCTTCCGGCTGCGACGAAAGGTTCGCATTTTACGATCGGCGCAAAACGCTTCCGGGAGGGAATCGACGCAACCATCTTTGCGGCGTCGAGCGAGGAGGCGCGTGGAGCGGTCCTGATGGGCACGCTGCTTGAGATCGAGGGTAGTTCCCTCACGATGGTCGCAACCGACGGCTACCGCCTCGCCCGCTGGACGGCAAAGTTGGAGCGCGCGATCGAGGGGACGGCGAAATACATCGTCCCGTCGCG
>JBDTFK010000010.1:0-11844 GCA_039937995.1 Vulcanimicrobiaceae bacterium
CCGGGAATTCGCCGTCATCGGAAATCCAACGCACGTTGCCGCGCGGCTCGAAGCTGCCTCCGAGGAGCTCAATGCATCCATCGTCGCATCGGACACGACGTACGAAGCGGTGCGAGACCTTTTCGTAGGAGTGCCGACATCGTCGCTGCCGCTTCGAGGGCTGCGGAGGTTGCAAAGCGCATTCATCATTCGTGGGCTCACGCGGCGCGCTGCGGAAGATGCGGCGTTGACGGTGCCGTCGCAAACATCGTTTCAACAGACGACGGTACGGGCTTCGGATAAGCCCGAGCAGCCCGGGGAACCCGACGTCTATATCGGCGCACACGCCGAGGATAAAGCCGAAGCGCCGGCTCGAAGCCTCGAAGCAGCGACCGTGCCTGCGAATCACGTCGACGAGCGCGTGGCCGGCCCGGTTTCGCTCGAGAAATCGGGGTTTTCGCGCCTCGACGACGCGCGGGCGGCGCTGCCCGAACCTCCGCCTTTGCAGGGGACATACGAAGACGATCAAGGGCCGCCTTTTCAACTTCCACCGTAACCTAGAAACAATCCACCGGGCGGCTGAGAACGTTCTATCATCCTAAAGGCGAGGTTAGGGCCGCGAGAAGGCGGAAGCAATGACGCGTGGATCGCAATGCCGAGGAGTTAGTGGCACGAGTTCGCGCGCGCGACGCAGATGCGTTCGAAACCCTCTACGACGCGTATCATCGCCTTGTATACGGCGTCGCTATGCGCATGTTGGGAGATGTCGCAGCCTCAGAAGATCTTACACAGGCGGTTTTTTTAAAAGTATGGAGTACCCCGGAACTCTTTCGAGGCGGCAACTTCGCCGCATGGATCGTGCGCGTGACGCGCAATCGCGCCTTGGATACCTTACGCTCGCGAAGCGCTCGGCCCGAAAGCGAATTGCCCGAATCATTGCCGGAGAGCGATTCGATCGAAGATGTCGCGTTCGCGCATCTCAATGCCGCGAGTCTTCGTACGGCCTTGGAACAGCTCCCCAGAGAGCAGCGCGAGCCGATCGAACTTGGGTTCTTTTCGGGTGTAACGCATGAAGAGATCGCCCGCCAAAGCGGTATTCCCCTGGGCACGATTAAAACGCGCATTCGCGCCGGTTTGCGAAGACTTCGGGCGATGCTCGACGGCGTGGTGACGGCGTGAACGCACCGCACGAATCGATGCTCGACGATGTCGCCGTCTATGCCGTCGGAGCGCTTTCTCCCACTCACGCCCGGCGCGTGCGCGATCATTTGGCGTCGTGCGAAGCGTGCGCCGCCGAGTACGCGGCGCTCGCTCCAACCGTCGCGCTGATCGGCATGTCACAGGAAGCCTGTCCCGATGCGGAACACGGCGCGGTTACCGTGAGCCCTCTCCTTAAGGCGCGAATTATGCGCCGGGTACGGAGCACATCGCAAGACGTGCTCCCGCGCTCCGGGCGCAGTTCGCGTTCCCTGATATGGCCGGCATATCTCGTCGCGGCGGCGTGTTTTGCGATCGCGATTTTCTCAACGCTCCTGAATCTTTCGTTGATGCAGCAATTAAAGTCTTCGCAAACGCAAGTCTCGGCCGCGCAGAACCGGTCCAGCAGCCTCGCGCGCAGCCTCGTCGACGAGCGCACCGAGCTCGCCGATATTGCAAGTGGCCAGGGGCAACGGTTCGCCGTTCCCGGCGGGCAAATCGTCCGCGTCCGTCATCGGCTCTATCTGACGCTTCACGACCTTGCGCTGCCCGCGCACGGAAAAATCTACCAGGCGTGGACCTTGCCGAAGGGCAGCAAACTCATGGCGCCGTCCACGACGTTCGTTCCGGATTCCCACGGTACGGCGATCGTCGCTCTTCCCGTCAACGCCGACATCACGTCGGCCGTCGCGGTGAGCGTTGAGCCGGAAGGCGGCAGCAAGCAGCCCACGAGCAAACCAATCCTCGTACAATCGCTGGAGTAATGGTCAGGACCGAACGCCTTGCGGGCAAACACGAAGGCGCAGCCCTAGCGTATCTCGCGCGCGCTCCCATCGAGCATGTATTTCTTACCTATCTGATTCTTTTTGACGTTGCGCCCGCAACGCGCGATGCAATACACGTCGCGTTCGACGGTAGCGATCGCGTTTGCGGGGTAGGATATTTTGGGCGCCAAATCGTCCTTGCCGCAAACGATCCCGCGACCGTTGACGCGTTCGTGCAGATCGGGCGGAGCCATAGCGGCGAGCGAATGATCGTCGGCCCGCGCGAAGAGACGCGCCGGTACTGGGAATGCATCGCGCCGCATCACGACGCTGCACGGCTCGTGCGCGACCGCCAACTTGTAATGAAACTCGACCGCGCTTCGTTTCGAGCGCACGATGCAACCGTCGTCGCCCGCAAGGCGCGTATCGATGAATGGACCGCCGTTGCCGACAATTCCGCCGCAATGATCGCGCAGGAGTTGGAGTACGATCCTCGCCGGTCGGCACCCGAGTTCACCGCGAACGTGCGCGCCATGATCGAACGCGGCCTATGGTGGGTCGGCGAATCGTACGGACGGCTCTGTTTTTTTTGCAACATCGGCCCCTGGAGCCCACAGACCGCGCAAATTCAAGGAATCTGGACGCCGCCGGAGATGCGCGGCAAGGGTCTCGCGACGAGCGCAATGAGCGGCGTTTGCGATCGCCTTCTCGCGATGTCGCCATCGCTTTCGCTTTACGTCAACGACTTCAACAAACCAGCGGTCGCCCTATACGAGCGGCTCGGCTTCGAGACCGTCGCGGAGTTCCAGACGATCCTGTTCTAGGGGTTCACTGATCGTGGTGGGTGATGCGCCGGCCGGCGTCCTCAACGCCGCTAACGACAGCGCGTTCCGTGTTCGTGACCAAGCCTACGATCCAACGGATCGTGGCAATGATCCCGATCACTGCGAAGATGAAGACAATGGCGAACAACCACGCGGCGGTTGCGGCCAGATGTACGAGTGTTTGTTCCATGGTTAGCCGCTTGGCTGCCGCTCGTGCAATGGCCTCTGTCGTCGCGCGGAGCATCCGTCCGGGTGAGGGGAGGGCTGCATGAACGACCTCGCGACCCGTTACAGCGCGGCTCCGCCGTACGTTACCGAGCCGTGTCCATCAACCGGCGCCGGGGTCTGCCCGCGCGCTCCACGAAAGAGCTCTTTCATGATCGGCTTTGCTCATGTCGTCTTGCACGTATCGCTGTGCAACGCGATGGCTCGGGTTTCTCCACATACGTCCGTCGCGATGCGCGTGAGACTCATCGATCGCTCCGGCCGCCGACCTTACGATAACGTTTTCACGGTCGAACGCGGCTCGCAAAACGTGAAGTCGATCGAATTCGATGCACCGCGCGGAGAATATCGCCTGCTGATTGCCGCGCCGGTTTACAACTGTGACGCGACGGACTACGCCGCATTTATCTCCGAGCACGATCGCAACATCGACGAAACGCTGAGCGACGGGAAAGCTCCGGACACGCGCCCGTTGCTCCTCGAAGGCACCGCTCCACCGTCGTTTCTCTACGTCGCGCCGACCTTCGTTGTGCTCGACAAAGACCTGCCGTGCAAAGGACCTATCGACGAGCCGATTCCTTCGCACATCGATGTGGAGAACGATCAAAACGCATACTACGTTCACATGTATTCCGATCCGTCGATCGCCGCGCGCGGAGCGGTGCAGATTGCGTTGAGACTTGCCACGGTAAGCGGAGAATTTCACTACATCAGGATCAAGGTGCCGTTCCCGGTGCCGTGGATCGGTTTTCCGGACGATATTCAGTTCAACGTCGACGAAGATGAACTCGACTCGCTTGCCGGCGAGCCCGTTGACGTGCTGCTGTGTCCAAAACTCTTCCGCACTTCCGCGGGGTGAGCCGAACGCCCGCACAGCGTCAACAGCGATCGTTCCGCCGCGGTGTCGGCATCTTGCGAAATCGACTTGCTGTAACGCGCCGAATACCCCGTCGTTCCGAAGACGGCGATGACGACTTCCGAGGTAACCGGCAACCCGGTCGGCGACGTGTAGGTGTACGACACATATTTCGCCGGATGGTTTCCGCAAACGGTCGTGTCTGTCGGCGCGTAGCCGAACACATCGGGAAAACCGCGGATGTAGGCCATTTCTGCCGTAAACAGTGAGTCGAGCGATCCGACCCCGTCCTTCGCTTCCACGGTAATGTTTTCCGAATAACCCGTATCACCCGGACGCAACCACGTGCCGAGGCCGTCGCTCGTTCCCTGCGCGTGATGCCACCCCGGCGGCGCAACAAACGCCGGCACGGCAACGGTCTTCAACGGCTTAGGGGAAGGGCTCGCGACAGTCCGCGCCGGCGCACCAAGAAGCCCCAGGGTCGCCACAGCCAGCGCGACTGCACCCGCGGACCACCGTTCTATGCTCGAACCGATCGTCACGAGAAACGCTCGCGCGCTGAACGATGCGGCGGAGCTTTCGAGAAAGTTCGCGAACCGACGTAGCGTATCATGACATCTCCAATCATTGTCGCTGCAGTCTGCGGAGTGGCCTGCGCCCTGCTCTTGGTATATGCGATACGGCCGTCGTTACGTTGGCTTCCATTGCGTTTGCCCATACTGGCGGCGATATCAGCGATAGTTCTTTTCAACGTTGTAGTCTTACTACCGCAGTACTCGCCTACGATCGCACGTTTCGCGAACGCGTTGCCTCAACTCGCTCCGTTGTTTTTTATGGCGATCTTTATTGAGTGGATGGTCGTCGTGAAAGGCCTTCGTTGGCATAGATGATCCTATGACGTCGAACTCGCGTGGCGTCGAGGTATCCCAAAAGAGCAGGGGCTCGGCGGTGCGATATAAGTAAAGGTGAATCGTCGAAGCCGAAGGTAGCCAAGCAGATGGACCTAAGCACGATTCGACGTTACAGGCTTCGCTAGATGCCGATAGTCAAATCCTGGCGGACGTTTCCAGAACCGTAATGTCACGCCACGCATGAATGGCGCGATCCGATTTTCACAATGCTCTTCATCGCCGCCCTAACCCTCGCTGCGCTATACCCGGTGCCTTCGCCGTTGCCAAAGGCCAAGCCCGGAACGGTTGTCTCCGCGCATCCGTTCACGGGCGGCTCTGCGCTTAGCACTGCCTCCGACAACACGTTCGTCTTATATCACACCGTTTCGCCGACGGGAAAAGACGTTGCGGTGTCCGGCGTCATCTCGATTCCAAAAGGTGCGCCGCCGTCGGGAGGCTGGCCCATCATCAGCTGGGCGCACGGAACCACCGGTAATGCGCCACAATGCGCGCCCTCTCAATCGGCGCGCCCGAACGTCGAGCAGCGCTTCTTGAATGACTGGATCGGCGCAGGTTACGCCATTGCGCAAACCGATTACGAAGGCGAAGGGACACCCGGCTTGCATCCCTATTTCGCGAGCGTAGCCGGTGCGCACGATATGATCGACAGCGTTCGTGCGGCACGCGCGCTTTATCCGCAAATCGGCAACCGATGGCTCGCCATGGGACACTCCGAAGGTGGCACCGTTACACTGTTTGCCGCAGCAATCGCGCCGTCTTGGGCGCCCGATTTGCAATTGGTCGGCGCTGTCTCATATGCGCCAGCATCCGATATCACGGATCTGCTCGTCGGCATTGTGACAAGCCAACGGTCCACAACGGCCTTGCCGCTCGGGATGATGATGGTCGAAGGCATTGCGTCGTCGGATCCAGCGGTCGATCTCAATCTCATTCTTTCGCCTCGCGGTTTGGCACTACTGCCGCAGCTGCAAAGCGCATGCGCCGGCGAACTGATGAACTCGCCGCTTTGGAACGCGATACCGCCCGCCTCGCTTTTTCAACCGAAGCCATCGATCGATCGACTCTTACAGGACTTCGCGCGAAACGAACCGTTAAACTTGCCAATTCACGTGCCGCTGTTGCTCGAGCAAGGCTTGCAGGATCAACTTGTTTCTCCACTCAGCACTGACGCGGTGCGATCGAACCTTCAGGCGAACGGCGTACAGGTCGAGTTGGATGCGATCGACGGGGCCGACCATGATTCCGTGATGGCCCGTAGCTTCGATAGAGTGAAAGAGTGGGCCGCGAAACGCTTTGGCGCGTGAGATCTTGCCAAAGCATCGCGCAAAGAAAAAGCCCGGAGAGCAATATGCTACCGGACATTCTTAAATCGTTGCGCGCTGCGATAGCCAATGGGCAGCGCGAGCGCAGCTAGGAGACATCGCGCTGCTTGCCACGCTCGCTTCGTTTCAAAAAGTCAGAGTCCGAACACGACGAGCGTGGGTTTTCCGGTCACCCTCCAAGCAACGAACGACGTATTACCGGTTGCCGCCGCTACGTACTGCTTGCCGCCCTCGCGATAAGTGATGACGCCGCCAGCCAGGGCCCCTTTCGTGTCGTACCGGTACAAGACGCCACCGGTGCTGGCGTCGAACGCGAGAAACTCGCCGTTGAGATTTCCGGTGAAAACTAGGCCACCAGCGGTCGGTGTCAGAGCCGCAAGCATCGGCGTAGGCATTTTAACGTGCTACTTCGCCGCTCCGGTGCTGGGGTTGATCGCCGTGGTCCATCCGTATGCCTTGCCCATCGGATCGGGTAGCGGGATGCCGCCCCCGAAACTGCTCGTCTGTTTAGTGTTCGAAATCTGGTTGATGTTGGTCATGCTGGGCCTTGCCGAAAGCTTCACCGTTACGCACCAGTCGACTGAATTCACATACACGAGGCGCGCCGCAGGATTCCACGCTGCCCCGTTCCATTCCGAGCCTCCCGTCACGCCGGGGCAGTAATGCGTACCCGTCGACGTGATCGGTGCCGCAGCGTTAGAGAGCGTTGTGACGGCCGTCTTCGTCAGGAGCTTTCCGTTCGCGCGGTCTAGTAGGTGCAGGATGCCGTCTTTGCTGGTTGCGGCAACGAACTGCCGTCCGTCCGCGGTATCGAACTGCGCCGTACCCGTGGCGTCCCAATCGTGGTCGTCATTCGCCTCAGTCTGATATGACCAGCGCACCTTTTCGGTGCGCGCATTTGAGCCTGGCCGCTGGCCCGGCTCTCGCCACCCCAGCCCATGCCGTTGGCCGGACCGCACAATCCAGCACCCTTTGCTAGGCCACCGCAGCCCGCGCCCTTAACCTTTGGGCGTTCCGCTTCCTCGGCGCACGCTTTTTTGGTTCGTTCATGTCGCCAATTACACAACGTCGTACGTGGCGCTTGGACAGCTGGAAACGCCCTCGGGGATGTTGCGGTAGAGTGGTACAAGCGCGCTCTGTCCATCGATGTATGGAGCTCTACAGCCGCGGCTCGATTGTCGGTACTTACAATAAGTCCGGCTACGATGCGATCATGAAAGCTCTGGAGCGATCTGCTGGTGTCATCGCGCAATGCCGTCGAGCGAAGTGAGCGCCGCTGAACCGGACCGCCAAGTCTATAGGAATCGCGCCACAAGGATTGCGACGTCATCTTTCACGCGGCCTGCGGCGAATGTTCGCGATTCATCGACTATGATATCCACTAGGGCCTTAGGTTGCTTCTCGCGGTTGGCGACAACGACGTCAACCAAGCGCGCCATGCCGAACATCTCGCCAGCTTCGTTCCGGGATTCCGTCACTCCATCCGTGGTGCCGATAAAAAGCGATCCTGCAGAAATCGGAACAATGTCCTGACGAAACAAGTGGTGCTGATCGTCAAAGACGCCTATGAGCGGCGCCGTCGGCGTCAGAATTTCAACGCGACCATCCGGTTGCACAACGATAATTGGCTCATGCCCGGCATTGGTGTAGGAAATGATTTTCCGCTTGGCGTCTACGAGACCGAAAAACAGAGTCGCGAAGGAGTCATTATGCTCAAAATTACTATTTTCTAGATATAGCCTGTCGAGAGAACGAACAGCACGTTCCGGGGCGAGGCCGTGGCTTGCCAACGCTCGCATTCCATACTTCACTAGCGCAGCATGCACTGCCGCGCTGGCACCTTTTCCTGAAATATCCGCGATCAAGAATGCGACTGAATTGTTGTCAAAGTGGTAGACGTCAACGATGTCACCGCCGATAAACTCTTCCGCCAGGCGATAGCTCACCGCATACGTAATGCCGGGGATTTGAGCATCCGTATTCGCGAAGAGATGTTCAATTAGGATTTCGGCGGCGAGTTGTTTGGTCGGCGCCTCATTTGACATAATGCGGACGGATGCGTCGCCGAGAGACTTTCCCGCTCTATCGCCACGACTCGGGGCGGTTTCAATCCCGCTGGCGATGGAGTCATTTGTGTTCAAGGCTCGCCTCCGAAGTATTAGAAAGGCGGACTCACCACGTCGCGGCGGCCGCTTATGCGGCGACGCGAGTGACCGAGGCGCGGCAGTCAATCATCAGGTTCATCTCAGGCATTCAGGAAGTCCTTCAATCATCCCACGCACCGACGCGACGCTGTGTGTCTCCCGGGAGTGGGCATTTCACCATGACTGAGCAAAAAAGGGCGAGCAAAACCGCCGAGACCAATCGCCGCGCGTAGGCTAAGCGATGTTTGTAAAGAGGACAAGGTCTCCAACCTTCTGATGCAAGAACCTCCTTTCACTTGAGCCTAGGAGGATTAGTATGTTCTCGTTTCGCGCGCGTGTAGGCGTTCTTGTTTGCTTGACCACGATACTTACGGTGGGTTGCGGGGGAACGTCTGGAACGACGGACTCTCCGCCGACGTTTCGACCCTTAGCGGCCGTGCGCAGCATTGTAGTATTAAAACGGACGCTTTACGCCGCAAACGATAACGACAACGCTATCGACATCTACCCGGCCGGCGTGGTTAACCCACGAAAGATCGGCTCGATCACACAAGGCGCCAGTGGGCCAAGCGGTCTCTTCGTCGACGACGCCGGCACGTTGTATGTAGCGAATGCCGCGTCGCGCACCATTACAGAATATCTCGCCGGGCAAAGTTCGCCGAGTACCACGCTCGCGATCCCTGACCAACCCGTCACGCTCACGGTTGGTCCCGATGGCACCGTTTATGTCGTGACTGTGCATCGCAACGGCGCTTATCGCCTGGTTGAATTTGACCCCGGTGTCACGTCGCCATCGCGTTCTCTAACCTTTTTCCACGGCTTACCGTGTCCGATCTACGTCGCCGGCTTAGCGGCAGACGCCAGCAACGATCTGTATTTGGTAGAGGTAGGAGCCTGCGGAGCCGGAGGCGGCAGCATCGTCGAGTACGCACCCCGAAGCCTCAAAGGAACGTACGTGCCGCTGAACATCAGCGATCCAAACTGGGGCTCGTGGGGTTCGGCGCTCGCTGTCATCGCAGGCGAAAAACTTCTGGTCAGTTCCCCTGAATATTCCGGCAGTGGGTACCTCTACACGTTCCAGTTGCCGACCGGCACGCTATTAAATACGATTTCATTACCCTCGAAGGTCGGAATCGGCACGTACTTGGCGTTCGATGCAGGGTCGGGTTATCTGTATCTGCCGTCCACAACAACCAGCTCGATTTCAATCGTTGATTCCGCTAGCGGAACCGTCGTCGGCTCCATTCCACATCACGGACGTGGCGTGGCCGTTTACCCGCCGAGCCTCCCCTGGTGAACTCACTGTAACGATGCGTTTGAGGCAGTGTTCCACTGCCTCACCGGAAATGTGACAAACGCACGACTGAGTGCGGGTACCAAATCCCAAGCCATACGGTACCGTCTCGCGCAGCCGTAAGGGTGCCACTGAAGACGGGCCACGGAATGGGAAGCGTCATGTCGTTAACCGTTTGGCCTTTCCCGTTTCGTTCGAGAAGGGTAAGGCGAGCTCGATCGTATGCCGTTGGCGCGAACGAGCGAAAACCACTGAACCAAACGGTTCCGCGATCGGGGGCGGAGAAAACGCGCTCGTCCTGAAGCATCGCTGCCGCTTCGTAAGTGCCGCCATCTCGATCGATGTACCCTTGACGCGAATACGTCCTGTACGCGGAAAAATGCGAGTACCACAGCCTACCGCCGGCATCGCACGCCAGCGAAGACTCGCCATATCTCTTCCAGTCGTGGAATCGAAAGACGGAGTCGAGATTGCCGTCTATGCGATAAATCGCGTCGTGCGCGTTACCCTGAGTGACAGCCCACATTCGACCGTTGCAGAATTCGATGTCGATGGGCCAAGCGCCGTTTGCCGTCGGAATTTCTTTGACGCTTCCGTCCGACGAGCGTCGTCCTATTGAAGCGCGTCCATAATCCTGGAACCAAAGATCGCCATTCGGCGCGAACACGATCTTGCGTATGTCCGGATTGAATCTCCGCGCAACA
Organism: Vulcanimicrobiaceae bacterium; assembly: GCA_039937995.1. GTDB lineage: Bacteria > Vulcanimicrobiota > Vulcanimicrobiia > Vulcanimicrobiales > Vulcanimicrobiaceae > JALYTY01. The sequence goes on from JBDTFK010000010.1 coordinate 10,221, forward strand.
ACAACGAGCGTGTACGCGCGGCCGTATTTGTCTAACGTGCCGATCCGTCCGCTTTGGCCCAACGAAAACCAGATCCGTCCAGACGGATCGCGTGCGAGCGACCACACCTGCCACAACCACTGTTTGGTGATAGTATAGTTCTGCACCGCACCGAAACTCGAGATATGTTCAACCGTTTGTCCAAGTCCGAACCACGCGCCGCCGCTGCGATCGGAGATGAGGCCCGTGACCGGTCCGTCGAACGCAAATGGACTGAAGTTGGTGACCCAGCGATGCGCCGTCTTCCAGAACTTTGGAGATGCGGTATGCTGCCCGGGCGGCGGTATGTCGGCGACGGCTGGACTTGCGAGCACCAACGCCAGAGCAATGATCAGGAGTCGTTTCACCAACGACTCGTTATCGAAGGCGAACGATGAAATGTGGGCGTTTGCGGCGAGACGGAAGACGTGCCGCCACAGGCTGCGCGTATCGCGGCCGTCGTGATCGCCAACGTACTGAACCACTCGATCCTGCGCACGACCTGAGTCCTTCGCCTGGGTTCGAAATTGCGCCTGGTTTCTGCAAGAACATTAGGACTCATCGCGGTGCGAGCACGTCTCGTAAAATCGCTCGAGGCCGAAGCGTCCTTCGTTACGGACCAGCGTCTCCGGCTCTTACCTCGATTATTCCAATAGGCGCGCCGTGATCTCGGAGAACGATTCACGAATTCACCTTGGAGATCGACAAGCGTGAGCGACTTGATTTCACTTTTTGCGGAAGAGATCTGATTCTGCCAATCAGCGTATTCGGCAGCGTTCACACGCGCAACCGCACTGTACGAGAGCACGGCGTCCAAGAGGTTCCACAGAGTCGCGCCAACTGCGAGAGCTAGGAACGCTAATATGACTCTACCTCTGGATTGTTGGCTAACTTCTTGCTTAATCGCGGTTGCGAGTTCCCTCACCGCGGAGACGATGCTGCGGCCCGGCGCGGGATCAGCTCAATCCCGCCGATGCGTAGTAAAAGGTAGGGTTTTCCCCCATACGCACACACCACTTTGGAGGCTATGATGCAGCAAGCTTCCTAATCGCCCTCAAGGAGATATGCGGAGATGGCTCGTCGTAATTCGGCAAATTCAAGGCCGCAGTTAGAGAAATTTGCTGGTGCCGCCGTCACGGCCGCGGCTGCCGCGTTGCTTTCGGGGTGTGGAGGGACGCCGACGGCGAATGTCATCAACCCGCCGCCAGTGGGAAACGCCCCTTCAGCCGTAGCGCACTATTCGCCCTCCGACTCGGGAACTTCGTCCTCGGTATTCGTGAAGCACCGTCCCACGTATCTGTACGCGGGAGCGCCTAATGCGACAATCTTTATCTATAAGGCAACCGCGACAGGGAACGCGAAGCCGGTCGGCGAGATCACCGGCAGCAAAACGCAGCTTGGCAACGTGCAAAGCCTGATCATCCCGCGCGGCAGCAATAAACTATGGGTTAACAACTATGCTACGCCGGGCGGCAGCATCTCGGAGTTTTCAGTAACCGCCCGAAACAATACAGCGCCGCTAAACGTCATTGCCGGGTCTGCCACACAGATCAACGGCGATGGAGCACCCTACATAGATGCAGCCGGTAACATCTACTCGGCAAGC
>JBDTFK010000011.1:0-4970 GCA_039937995.1 Vulcanimicrobiaceae bacterium
CGAGATAGGCGTGCGCCGCATCGACCGATCCGCTTGAAGGGAAGACCAACATATCGGGCTCGCGCTCTACGGCGTGCGCTTCGCCGTCGCGCAGTTCGACGACGTCGACGCCGCGTGCGCGAAGCGCCTCGGCGATGCGACTCGGTCGTTCCTGCGTTCGCGCCAGCACGACGAGTCTCGCGCGTTTACCGGAAATTCGCCGCGCCAAAGCCCGGCCGATACGCTCGCCGAGCGCCTCGGCTTGAGCGATCGTCGTAACGCCGTCGCTTAGCAATTCGGTTACGATTTCATTTCCGGGCGACAAGGCAAATGCCGCGCGCACGTTCATCGTCGCTCCGTCGAGCTGCGCGTGTACGCCGAGCGGCGCGCTGCATCCCGCTCGGAGCGTTCGAAGCGCCGCGCGTTCGCACGTTACGCACAATTCCGCTTCCCGATCGTTGACGCTCGCGCGCAGCGCCGAGGCAAGCCCGTCTTCGTCGCGCCGGGTTTCAATCGCGAGCGCGCCCTGTGCGACGGCGGGGACGAGATCTTCAACGGCAAACGGTACCGTATATGTCGCGTGCATGCGAAGGCGATTGAGGCCCGCCATAGCGAGCACGATCGCGTCGTAGGTTCCCTCGCGCAGCTTGCGCAATCGGGTATCGACGTTTCCGCGAATGTCTTCGTAACACAAGTCCGCGCGCAGCGCGAAAAGCTGCGACCGTCTACGGGGGCTCGACGTTCCGACGACCGCTCCCGCGGGGAGCGAGGAAAAACTTTCGTACCGCTCGCTGCAAAATGCATCGCGCGCATCTTCACGCTGCGAAATCGCGGCAAGTTGCATATCGGATTCTAAAACGCCCGGCAAGTCTTTGCACGAGTGGACCGCGTAGTCCGCACGCCCTTCCCGCAACGCAAGCTCGAGTTCCGTGACGAATACGTTGGTGCTGCCGATGGAGGAAACGGGACGGTCTTGCACGGTATCGCCGGTCGTCGTGATATTGCGGATCGTCGTAGCGATGCCGTGCTCGGCAAGCCGGGCCGCAACGCTACGCGTCTGCGTCATCGCAAGCGCGCTCGCGCGCGAGGCGCACACGACCGTCCCCATGGCTTTTTGCGAAGCGATTCCGCGCAGGCGTTCGATCGCCGATTCGGCTGCGTGCTCGGCTTGCGCGGGGTTCATTGCTGCGAGTTCGTCGACCGGCATCGCGGCAAGCTCGCGCATCACCTCCGCGCGTTTCGCGGATTCGCACACCGTCTGCACGTAGACGCGCATCCGCGCGAGCGCCTTTGCGGCGTCCGCGTAGGTTTGGTCGAAACGCTCGGCGAGCTCGCGCGCGATGCGCTGCGAAAATGCGGGCGTACTTCCGCCGGAATCGACGGTAAACGTGAGGTCGCCGACGCGTACGGTTGCTTGCATCGAAAAGTCGCCACGTTCGGGCGCGGTCGCATCGCATACCGGAACGCGCGCCTCCCGAGCGTCCTGCACGATTTGCGCGTTAACCGCAGGGTCGTTCGTGGCCGCAATCGCAAGGTCGATGCCCGCTAGGTCTTCGGGTTGGTACGGACGCTGCGCGAACGAGCAGGCGCTGCAGAGCAGGCCGTGAATGCGCGCTTCGATCCGGGGTGCGACGACGTGAAGGTGCAACCCGGCAGCGTGAAGCGTTTCCGCCTTACGAGCCGCGACATTTCCGCCGCCGGTTAGCAGCGCCCGGCGACCGTGCGTAAAAAGGGCGATAGGGAGCATGGGTGATGCCGGATGACTTCCCCGCCGCCACGTTAAACACCACCCGACCATATGGAGAGACCCGCCCGTGCGGCTTTTGTCGGCGCCCTGATTGCCGCGCTCATCACGTTACCGGGCCTCGGGGTCGGAACGCTGTGGGATAACAGCGAGACGGCATACGGTGAGGTTGCCCGCGAGATCCTCCTAACCCATAACTGGGTCGTCATGCATCTCAACGGGGCGCCGTGGTTCATTCAACCTCCGCTGTACTTTTGGATTGCCGCCGCATGCGCGCACCTTTTCGGCATTACCTCGTTTGCGTTCCGGTTGCCGGCCGCTCTCGCGACGATCGTCATGGGAGCGATGACGGGTTACGCGGTCACCCGGCAAGCCGGTACGCGAATCGGCGTGTATGCAAGCGCCATCCTATCGAGCTGTCTCATGCAAGCGGTAATCGGACGGCTTGCGATTATGGACGCATTGCTCGATCTCGCAGTCGCACTCGCGGTTTTTTGGTGGTTTCGTTCGCTCGAGGCGGGTCGAGACCGCTACTTCATCTACGGCTGCATCGCGATAGCACTGGGATTTCTCGCAAAGGGACCGGTCGCTCCGGTCGTCGCGCTGCTCGTTATCGTGCCCTTCGCGATATGGAACGGTCGCGTCGAGCCGACGCGCTTGCCTTCATGGCGGGCGTGGCTTGCCGGCGGCGGAATCGGCATGGCGATTGTTGCGCCGTGGTTGATTGCGATCGCCGTTCATTCGGGTTTTCACGCGCTCGTCGAGTTGATCGGGCATTACACCGTCGGCCGCTACACGGGCGTCATTGAAAATCAGTCCGGGCCGTTCTGGTACTATCTCCCGGTCCTCGTCCTAGGATTCTTCCCGTGGATCGCGTTTCTCCCGGTGTCGGTCGCCTACGGCATTGCGCAGTTGCAATCGCCGCTAACAACACCGAACCTTGCGCGTCTGTGGCGCCTTGCGTTCACGTGGGCGCTGCTTCCGCTACTTTTTTTCAGCGTCGCGAAAACGAAACTCCCGAACTACGTCGCGCTGGAATTCCCGGCGCTCGCACTTATCACGGCACTCTACTTGGACGGCGTGGTGCGCCGGGGGCGCAGCCGCGCCGCGATCGTATCGGCCGCCACCGTTCCGGTCTTTATCGGCATCATTGCCTTCGCAATCGGCACGTTCGTTCGCGACAACCGCATCACCAGCGACGCGCTTTCGGTCGCTCCCGATCTCATCGTCATGGGCGCGACGATCTTCATCGGGTCTATTCTGACCGCGGTATTGCTCGGGGTGCGCAGGGCGGTCGGTATCGCACCTTATGCGCTCGCGACGGCAACGGCGCTCGCGATGGACATCCTCGCCGTCGTCGCGCTGCCGCACGCCGAAGCGTTCAAACCGGTTCCACATCTCGCCGCAACGATCGAAGCGCGCCGAAAGCCCGGCGACGCCGTCGCAATCCAAGATTTTCGCGGCCTCAACGCGTTAGTTTTTTACACGCAACCGTCGGTCGCGGTCCTCGCAGCGGCGGACACGCCGCCGTCGCAAGACGATTCCGATCCGAAGAAATTCATCTGCTCCCACGGTCGCATCTGGCTCGTCGCGGCAAAACACCGCCCGGCAGACGACCCCACCTATGGCCGAACGCGCACGCTTGAAGCCGAGTGGGGCTCGGCCGCCCTCTACCTCTACACCGGCCCCCGCTGCACATAAAAGCAGAGATCGTTATCGTAGCGTCGCGACGTCGCTACTTGATGTCTGTTTCTTTTACGGGAGAGGCCTTGTTATTGCCGAGCGAGCCGCGGATGTAGGTTACGACGTCGGCGACGTCTTTTTTGGAGAGGATGCTTTTCCACGCGGGCATCTGAGCGCCGTAGCTCTGGCCCATGATCATCTGACCGTGCAATCCGCCGATCACGACTCCGATGACGGCCTTGGGATCGCCGGTCACCATGGGGTTGTTCGCCAGTGGCGGTGCGACGCCGGCTTGTCCCGCTCCACTCGCTCCGTGGCACGTCGAGCAATTTGTCGCAAAGACTTTTGCGCCGTTTGCGTTTTCCGACGACGCCCCGGCCGCGACTCCCGCGGCGGGAGCGGTGCCGCCGGTTCCGGGCTCCGTTTCACCTTCAGCCAGAATCTTTGCTTGCGATTCCGAGGGCGTGCCCGCGGCTTGTTTTGCTTGTATTCCGAGTTGGCTGTAAATCGAGAGCCCGACTACGATCGCAACGACGACAAACGCGCCCCACAGGATGCGCGCCCGCGCCGCAAAACTGCGCGTGGTACTGCGGTCGAGCCACGGAAGCAAGATCACGACGATAAGACCGAGCGTCGGAACGACGATTGTTGCAACGAGTTCGAGCGAGAGGGTGAAACCGAAAATTTGCACTTCCGGCGGTACGAGATTGAGGAGACCGAAGAGCGAGAGAAAGTACCACGCCGGATACGGCGTGAACGGAATGTTCGGATTCGCTTTTGCATCGAGGAACGGCGGCGCGATGAACGCGAGCGCCACGATGATGAGGAACACGACGAATGAAGCGAACGTGTCCATGAAGATTTGATCGGGAAAAAAGCGGCCGGTGCCTAACTTGCGCGGATCGTCGACAACGGGTCCGGCGGGGCCGTTGTGGCGGAAAATGGCAAGGTGCGCGCCGACGAGCGCGACGAGTGCCGCGGGCATCAACCAGACGTGCAATCCGAAGAAGCGGTTGATGGTGTTGGTCCCCATCGTTCCGCCGCCTTGCGCAACGTTCTGCAAGATCGGACCGGCTACCGGGCCGAGGCCCGTGATGTTCAGGGAGACTTGCGACGCAAAATAGGCGTTCATGTCCCACGGCAGCAAGTAGCCGGTTAAGCCGAGTACCAGCGTGACGACGAGCAAGATGACGCCCACGATCCATTGCAATTCCCGAGGCGATTTATAGGCGCCCCAGATGAGGACTTGCAAAAGATGCAGGAACACGAGCGCGATCATTGCCGACGCGCCCCAATAGTGGACGGAGAGCAAAAAGTGCGTGAACGGGTTTAAATACATCGCCCGCGTCGACTCCCACGCGGTTGCGGCCGACGGCGCGTAAAAAAACGTGAGGAAAATGCCGGTTGCGATCTGTACCGTCATCGCGAAGAGGGTCGCGCTTCCGAACACGTACCAATAGCTTGCGCCGCCCGGGATATCTTCGGTGAGGAAGTCCTTCGCCATCGAAACGAAACCGGTGCGTGACTCGATCCAGTTGAGCATCGTGCTGTCCTTCCTTACGAC
>JBDTFK010000012.1:0-2781 GCA_039937995.1 Vulcanimicrobiaceae bacterium
CGGCCACGCGAACCCGGCCGTAGTTGCCGCGATCGAATCGCAAGCGCAGCTCTACACACATCTCTGTTTCCAGGTGGCCTCGTACGAGCCGTATATCGACGTTGCCGAAGCGCTAAATCGCATCGCCCCGATTGCCTCGCCCGTGAAGACGTTGCTCCTCACGACCGGATCGGAAGCGACGGAGAACGCCGTCAAAATCGCGCGCGCGCATACCGGCCGTCCCGCGGTCCTAGCGTTTCAGCACGGATATCACGGGCGAACGCTTCTCGCGCTTACGATGACGGGCAAGAACGCCCCGTACAAGCAAAACTTCGGCCCTTTTTGCAGCGAAGTCTACCACGCACCCTTTCCTCACGCCCTGTACGGTTGGTCAACCGAGCGCGCGTTGGATGCATTGCAAGATATTTTCTCAAGCACCGTTGCTCCCGAACGCATCGCAGCAATCATCATCGAGCCGGTGTTGGGTGAAGGCGGTTTCATCCCCGTGCCGCGGGATTACATGGCGGCGCTACGCGCGATTTGCGACAAACACGGCATCGTGATGATCTGCGACGAAATTCAAAGCGGATTCGGCCGGACCGGAAAGCGTTTTGCGATCGAACACACCGGCATCGAGCCCGACCTCATCACCGTCGCCAAATCGCTCGCGGGCGGCATGCCGCTTGCGGCAGTCGTCGGAAAAGCGGAGATCATGGATGCGCCGGCGCCCGGTGGGCTCGGCGGCACGTATGCGGGTAATCCGGTTGCGTGTGCGGCGGCGCGCGCGAGTATCGATGCGCTCGACGATGCGTTTTTATCGCGGGCCGTGCAGATCGGCAATCGAATCAAGTCGTCGTTCGAGTCAATCGCGAAGCGCCACCCGGACGCAGTCAAGGAGGTTCGCGGGCTCGGGGCCATGATCGGCATCGAGTTCGACGCGGATCTCACCCCGGCCGTATCGCGCATCATTTCCGACGCGCGCGAACGCGGCGTCCTACTCATGCCCGCCGGCGCGGGCAACGTCATTCGAGCCTTGGTACCGCTCGTCATTGACGATAGCGATCTCGACGAGGCGTTACGGCGCATCGAGGCGAGTTGCGACCACGTACTCCTATCGACCGCGGAGGTGAAAGAAAATTCTTGAGCGCAGAGAGTCTAAAGTTTACGAGTACACCCAAAAGGTTTTAGACCTTATCCAAACGCCCACGATTACGCCCGAAGAGGCGCAATGGGTAACGCGCGAAACGGTAGAAAATTTTCGCGATCACGTAAATCCGGGATTCCTCGAATATCGGAAAGCGACCAATATTGAAGGCGCGGGCGCAGTCGTGGAGTGGAGCGACTCAGGGCCGAATACCTACCGCGACGTCAACGGTAAGGAGTATCTCGATTGCCTTGGCGGTTTCGGCATCTTTAACGTCGGGCACCGCCACCCGAAAGTGATCGCCGCCGTCAAGGCTCAACTCGACCGGCAACCGTTGCATAGCCAAGACTTGCTCGACCCGTTGCGCGCGATGCTCTCGCGGGCCCTCGCGATGCTTACGCCGCCGAACTTGCAGTACGTCTTTTTTTGCAACAGCGGCACCGAAGCGGTTGAAGCGGCGCTGAAATTGGCGCGCGCGTACAATCCGGCGAAGCAAACCATCATTGCGGCCACGAAAGGCTTTCACGGCAAGAGCTTCGGTTCGCTTTCGGTGAGCGCGAAAGGCGAATTCCGCCGCCCGTTCGGCGCGCTGTTGCCGGGCGTGGAACACTTTCCGTTCAACGATCTCGGCGCCGTACGCCGTAAATTCGAACACCTGAAAATGGTCGGCGAAGAAGTCGGCGCGGTGCTGCTCGAACCCATCCAGGGCGAAGGCGGCGTGAATATCCCCTCCGATGATTATCTTCCGGGCGTGCGCCAACTCTGCGACGACTTCGGCGCGTTGATGATTCTCGACGAAGTGCAGACCGGGATGGGGCGGACGGGGAAAATGTTTTGTTTCGAACACTACGGCATCTCCCCCGACATTCTCTGTTTGGCCAAAGCCTTCGGCGGCGGCGTGATCCCCGCGGGCGCGGTGATTGCAACGAAAGATGTGTTTTCGAAACTGTTCGACAACCCGTTCCTCCACACGACGACGTTCGGCGGGAACCCGCTCGCCTGCGCGGCGGCGCTCGCCACGATCAACGTGCTCATCGAAGAACGGCTGCCCGAACGTGCTGCCGAACTCGGCGCCCGTATCCTCGCAAAAATCCGTCATTCCGCGCAGCAAAATCCGCGCGTTGTCGCCGATGCTCGCGGTAAGGGCATGCTGATGGCGCTGGAGTTTCACGACGATAAGACGGGATTCGAATTCGGGAAACGGTTGCTAGAACGCGGTGTCTTAGTTTCGGGTACGCTCGTGAACGCGCGGGTCATTCGCATCGAACCGCCGCTAACGCTCACCGACGAACAAGCCGACTATGTGTGCGACGCGATCGCGCAATCGCTTGCAAGCATGTCAACTCTCGTAAACGCGGGGTAACGCTCATGGAAACGCTCGCGCCCGGCAGAGGCAATGCCGAACAAATCCTTCGCAACCTCGCCCGCTCCGGCGACACCGCGCTCATGTATGTCGACGGGCGCTGGTGCGAAGCCTCGAACGGCAACACGCGTAAGTTGATCGACCCTGCAACCGGAGCGACGATTGCGACGGTCGCGGAGGGCACGCGCGACGACGCGCGGCGCGCAATCGAAAGCGCCCGCCGCGCGTTCGACGAGGGTCCGTGGAGCGCAATGACCGCCCACGACCGCGCGCGGTTGCTGATGAAGCTCGCCGA
>JBDTFK010000013.1:0-3677 GCA_039937995.1 Vulcanimicrobiaceae bacterium
CGGAAACTGGAATTTTTTCATCGCCATCCTTTCAAGCGCGCTCGACGACCTGGAAGACGGCGGGTACGCGCCGCGGTCCCGTGCTGCGTCGCAGTTCTGGCGTCTCCGGGCAACGGTTCGAGAGAACGCCGATCTGCTGCCGCCCGAGATGCTGCGAATTAGCTAAACGAGAAATGCGGGACCGGCCGAAACGACCGAACAGGGAGTGCGTCACTTGAGGGCGTCTTGCAGCGTACGTCGCAAGTTGCCGTTATCGGGGTAAACGAAATTATCGATTTTCCAGCCGGAAGGTCCGCGTCTCACGATCACGTGGAGAATGCCGGGTTCTTTCGAGTGTGGAAAACGCAGGCTAACCGGCACCGAGACCGTCGCTCCATTGCCCGACGATGTGCCCGTCGCGTAAGACTGCGCTTCAATTTGAGCGTCCACGAACGGGTTGAAATCTAGGATTTCCGCCTGCTCCCGTTTTTCTTGTTCGATCACTTTTTCAAGCGGCGTATAGAGACCGGGGGTAAAGAATTGGCGCGCGCCGGAAAGGTTCGTCCAATTGGCTTGGTTTGCGAAGTACCAACCGTAAAATGCGTTGACGACTTGAGTAGCGCCGGACGTTTGCGCGGCCCCAGACGCAAAGCAGGTCAGAAGAAACGCCGTAAGAGCGAACAGCGTAGACAGCTTTCTCTTCACGATTCCTCACAATTAGCTCGACCGTGGTTATACAATTTAGGGATTATACTCGCAAAATCGCAACAAGGGGCGATTTATCGTGGATCGAGTACGAGGCGCTCGCGCGTGGCCGCCTCCACGGCGCGTTCGGTAAAGGGGAGAGGTTCCAAGCGTCCGGAAATCCACGCGCGCGTGAGATCGGTGTAATGACCCGAGCCGGGTTCACCAGATTCACCGCTGGGGATGGCAATGCCGCCGGCATCCCAGTTGCCGACATCCCAAACCGCGCGGAAACTCTGAGAAAAACCGTCCTCTTGAAGATGAATCGTGTATTCGTTGCCGTCTCCGGGAAGCGTCGGACCGTCGAGAAATCCAAATTGTAACGGCGCAAGCGGGTGTTCGAGACGCACCGATCCGGCGATGCCCCAGGGCTGCCGAGTCGCGCGCCCGTCGTACAGCGCTCCGCGAATGTTGGCACCTAAATCCGGCGGAGGCGCGCCGGATCGCAAGAGTTGCAGCAGCGCGTAAAGCGACGGCTGCTGTTCCTCCAAATTCGTGCGTAGGGCCTGAACGGCGGTCGCTATGCGCGAGCCCGGTGTGAACGCTCCATTCCATCGCCCTAAATCACCCGCAAAAGCGAGGATATCAGGCTCGCCGAGCGCGCGCGCATAGGTGCCCAGACGCTTGGCAAACTCGAGGTCTGCCGGGGAGACTGTGTCGAGTTGCATCTTCGCGAAATACGCAACGCCGTAGCGCGCACGCGCGCGCAAGAGTTGCGCGATCCGATAGGCTCGGTACGGCGGATCGAATTCCGCAGCCAAACGATACGGGTAGCCATCGGCGTACATCCGATTGTTAGCGCTCACAACGAGCGCGTCGCGCGACGGCGCAACGGACGGTAACCGCGCGAAGGGCACGACTCCAAGCGCCACGCGCAGATCGCGCGTTGCATGCACGTAGCGTCCCCACGACCTGTCCAGCGGAATCGTTCCGGCGAGGTGATACGCCACTTCGCCGTGGGTGTCGGCAAGCACAAAATTCTCGGACGTGCCTGCATAGTGCGCGAGGACGCGTAGCGCGTCTTTCACGCCGGCGGCGCGATCGAGCTCGGAAAACGTTGCGATTGCGTCCGGCGCTGCCTGAAGCCGTTCGTACGGCCGCCAGCGAACCAGCGCCAACTCGTGCGAATCGTTCTCTTGCGGCACGCCGAACTCGCGCTCGGTGCGGTAGTACGCTCGCTCGACGTCTTTTGCAAATCGCACGTGAAACGTTTCGCGCGTCCAAAAGCGGCGTGCTAGCTGCCCGGGTTCGTACAGCGTCATCGCAACGGCATCGGCGTTAGTCGCTCCCCACGCGATTCGCTCGTTATGTCCGAGCAACACGCCGGGGGCGCCCGGAATGGACGCGCCCGCAACGTGAAGTCCGGGCGCCCGCAAGTCGACCAAATACCACAGCCCGGGAATCGTGAGATCGAGATGCGGATCGTTAGCCAATAACGCGCGGCCCGTTCTCGTCTGCGCCGCCCCCGTCGCCCACGCGTTGCTTCCGGCTCGCATGCGCACCGGTCGATGCGCTAGCGCGAGGATTCGCGTCTCACGACCCGGCGCGCGCAAGGCAAGATGGGCAATGGGCCGCCCATCCAAGCTCACATCGTAACGGGGATCGCTTAACGGCAGATAATTCTCGAAGCTGCGCGGGCCGACTCGGCGCCAAATCGCATCTCGCGACAATACGTCGCGCCACGAATCCGCAAGCGCAATCGACACGGCGAGCGAAACTGCGAGCGAATCCTGCGGGCGCCAGGGACGCGGACGATACAGCAAGAGGCGAAACTCTACCGGCAACGGCTGAACGCGCATGGCCGCGTTAATCCCGTCGCTAAAAGAGATCAGTTCGGTTCGCTCGTGCCGGCCGAGGCGGCGCCACTGACGCTCGACGATGTCGCGCACGTTGTAGTAGCGTTGAACTTCATCCAACCGCAAAGCTCTTGGCCCAAAGACTTCCGAGAGCGTTCCTAGGGCATAGCGGCGCGTTAACTCCATCTGGAACAGCCGGTCGGATGCTTCGACAAAACCTTGGGCGAAAAACACATCGCTGTCGCTTGAAGCGGTGATATGGGGGACGTCGCGACCGTCGCGCCGGATAAGCACGGGCGCGCTCAGCGAGGGCTCCACGATTGTTCCGGCCGATTTGGAGGCCGTGAAATAACCGGCGGCTACGTTTCCCACGTAAAGGGTCGCTAGCGCAACACAAGCCAACATCAACGCGCGGCCGTGTCGCGCGAGGCGCCTCATTACCGCCGTGAAGATGTCAACGTGCCGGAAGAGTTCCAGCGCCAGGTCTTCACGCCGGCGCCGACTCATCGAGTTCGGTTCCAACAAACGTAAAAAGCGCGCGCGGCACGCAATCCGTGACTCGCGGGGACGCCCCTCGTGTCTTGAACGATTTTAGCGCTCATCATGGCAGAACGTTCAAGCGAAACGAGGCGGGTGCGCTGCATACTCAACTCATGAACAGACGGGATATCCTGGGCTGCGCGCTTGCAGCAGGTTTCTCAATGACAGCAACCGCCGAGGCTCGCGCCCTTGGATCTCTAGCGCGCCCGGCTGCGCCGCTCCCGTTACCCGGGAACGGAAGAATCAAGGTCGCTTTCGCGATCTCAAATGGCGCCAATGTTATCGATCTCGCCGGCCCATGGGAGACGTTCCAAGACATGACGCTGCCAAACGGTGACGCGGCTTTCGAACTCTGCACCATGGCGGAGACGACGCAGATCGTGGAGACAACGGGAGGAATGCGGATAGAGCCGACCTACTCGTTTGACGCGCTCCCGTTCTGGCCTAACGTTATCGTCGTCGGTGCGCAGTCGAACGGCTCGGAAACGTTTATGACGTTGCTCCGCGATGCACAAGGGAAGGTCGATCTCACGATGTCGGTTTGCACCGGCGCGTTCAAGCTCGCGCAATCGGGCATCCTCGACGGAAAATCCGCCACGACGCATCACGACTTCTACG
>JBDTFK010000014.1:0-9174 GCA_039937995.1 Vulcanimicrobiaceae bacterium
GGCACCGACGCGGTGAGAAAAATCTTCACCGCAGCGAGCGGTAGCACGACCGTCCCGATGTCGCGCCCGCACATGACGACGGCGCCGCGCTCCGCAACGGCTCGTTGACTGCGCACCATAGCTTCGCGAATCTTCGGGTGCGCTGCAATCGTTGAAACGATCGCCGTTACTTGGTTTGACTGCAACGTCCGCTCGTCGAGCTCGGCGGCGGCAGCGACGATGCGAAATCCGAGCGGGACGGTCTCGTCGAGCGTAACGCTCACGTTCGACGTCTCCCAAAGGCGCACCAGCGCATCTTCGTTGTCGGCGTCGGTTCGCGATTGTATCGCCAAGTACGCAAGCGCGCGATACATCGCGCCGGTATCCAAGTACAAGATCCCGAGGCGCCGCGCAAGGCCGTGCGCGACCGTCGTCTTTCCCGACGCGGCCGGCCCGTCGATCGCAATTTGCAAGTACGTCGGTGCGCTCATGTCCGTGCCGCCGATTCGCGCAGAACGGGCCGCGTCCCCGCCCCGGCGGCACAGGCATGCGTAGCCGGCTTCTCTAAGCTTCGAGCGTGGCCAAAGCGCGCTCGGTTTTCTCTTGTAATGCCTGCGGTTTCGAATCTCCTCGCTGGCTTGGGCGTTGCCCGCAATGCGAATCGTGGAATTCCTTTGATGAACGCCCGTTCGTCGTGGCCGCTCGCAGCGCGAAAAGCAGCGCCGCACGAACCGGGGTTGCAACGCCCATTCCACTTCGCGACATCGACAGCGCGAAAATCGCGCGGATCGATACCGGCATGCCGGAATTCAATGCCTTGCTCGGCGGGGGAATCGTCCCGGGGAGTTTGACGCTCGTCGGCGGGCCGCCGGGTGCCGGAAAGTCCACGCTCCTCTTGCAAATTGCCGCGCTGCTATCGCGCACCGGTCCGACCGTGTACGTCTGCGGCGAGGAGTCCGCCGCGCAAGTAAAACTCCGCGCCGCGCGCCTATCGCTGGAAGGCAACGCGAACGAAAATCTGCTCGTGTTTCCGGAGACGAATTTGCGTGCCGTGCTGGAGACGCTCGAACGGACGGCACCCGCCGCGCTGATCGTCGACTCGATTCAAACCGTGTGGCTGCCGGAAGCCGAAGCGTACGCCGGATCGGTCACGCAGATCCGCGATTGCACGCAGGCGCTGATGGAATATGCCAAACGCACCGGCTGCGCGACATTCATCGTCGGGCACGTCACCAAGGACGGAACGATCGCAGGACCGCGCTTATTGGAACACCTCGTCGATACGGTGCTGTATTTTGAGGGTGAATCGACCGGCGAATACCGCATTCTCCGCGCGTATAAAAATCGTTTTGGCTCGATCGACGAAATTTGCGTCTTTTCGATGCACGACACGGGTCTGCGCGAGGTGGCGAATCCGTCGGAACTTTTTCTTGGGGGGCGGGACGCGCGTCCGAGCGGCTCGTGCGTCGTCGCTTCGATCGTCGGCTCGCGTCCCGTGCTCATCGAAGTTCAAGCCCTCGTCGGCGAAAGCAGCTACGGCACGCCGCGAAGGCTCGCGAACAATCTCGACCAAGCGCGACTGGCCATGATTCTCGCGGTGTTGGAACGGCGCGCGGGAATGCTCCTGGGTTCGCACGACGTCTACGCATCGGTAGCCGGCGGCCTACGCGTGAGCGAGCCCGCGGCCGACCTCGGGATCGCGCTTGCAATTGCGTCCTCGTTTCGGAATATTGCGCTTCCGCCCCACGCGGCCGCATACGGCGAACTCGGCCTTTCGGGCGAACTTCGAGGCGTGAACGCAGCAGCGCGACGCGAAAGCGAAGCGAACAAACTGGGCTATCGCACGATCTTTTCGCCCGGGCGCTTTAACGATATCGTTGCGGCGATTCACGGCGCACTAGACTAGCGCGCGCGAGATTTCTTGCCGATTTTCGAGATCGTTCCGAACCTCTCCGAGGGCCGCGAGCCCGCAACGATCGCTGCGGCAGTACGCGCCGTTCAAGCCTGTGGTGCCGCGGTTTTACACAGCACGAGCGATGAAGTTCACAATCGGAGCGTACTAACTATTGCGGGCGCGCGGCGCGAAATTCTCGAAGCTGCCGTCGCGCTTGCGGGCGTGGCACTCGAACGCATCGACCTTCGCGTTCATCGTGGCGTTCATCCGCGAATCGGCGCGCTCGACGTTTTGCCGTTCGTTCCCTTGCGCGATGCCGCGATGAGCGATGCGGTGGCGCTCGCCCACGAAGCGGGCGAACGCATTTGGGAGCGTTACCGGATTCCGTCGTTTTTTTACGGCGATGCGGCGAAGACGCCGGAGCGCGCACTTCTCGCCCGCGTGCGAGCCGGCCAATTCGAAGGCCTCGACGCGCGCTTTGCGGATCCCGCGTGGGCTCCCGACACCGGCGATGTGTCCAAGCACGAGCGGGCCGGCGCGATCGCGATCGGCGCCCGGCCGCTGCTCGTTGCGCTCAACGTCGAGCTGATGACCGGCGATCTCGGCGTTGCGCGCGATATCGCCCGCGCCGTTCGCGAACGCGACGGTGGCCTGCGGACCCTGCGCGCGCTCGGACTGCGCTTATGCGACGATCTCGTCCAGGTATCTCTCAACGTCACAGCCTATGATGCAACTCCGCTCTACCGGGTCGTAGAACTCATCCGGCGTCTCGCTGCCGCTCGCGGCGTGGCACTGCACAAAGGCGAACTTATCGGCTGTCTGCCGCGGGCCGCCGTTGAGTCGGCCGGCCGCTACTACCTCGGAGACTTCGGAGAATAATTTGTGAAACGGCTCTTCGTTCTGATCGGATGCATCTTCGCCTTAGCGGGAGCCGCCGGCGCAACCACGCTCGAAGTCGGTGGCCCCGGCGATCGCGGCATTTACACGACGCACCTCTCGAACGGTTTGCACGTGGTCGTCGTCGAGGACCGCGCAGCCCCGGTCGTTCAAACCGAGGTGTGGTATCGCTTCGGGTCGCTCGATGAAACGCCGGGAAAAACCGGCCTCGCGCACGCACTCGAACACATGATGTTCCGCGGAAGCGATCACATTTCGGCGGGCGGCCTGGACGATATCGTAGCGCGTCTCGGGGCGGAAATGAACGCGGAAACGAGCTACGACGCAACGCATTTTTATTTTGTGATGCCCTCCGACAAACTCAACGTCGGCCTCGCGATCGAAGCCGACCGCATGCGCTTTCTTCAACTCCGGCAATCCGAGTGGTCGATCGAGCGAGGCGCCGTTCTCAACGAAATCGAAGGCGACGAAAGCTCGCCTTTTTTCACGCTGCTCGAACGCGTGCGCGCCGCGGCTTATCCCCAGCAGCCCAACGGCCGCACACCCTTGGGATCGCGGTCCGACGTCGCCGGTGCGAGAGCATCCGACATCGCCGCCTATTACCGGCGTTGGTACGCGCCGAATAACGCAACGCTGGTGGTCGCGGGCGACGTCGATCACGACGCGGTTTTCGCGGAGGTGCAGCGGCAGTTCGGCGCGATTCCCCCAAAGAAACTCCCGTCGCGTCCGGCCCGGCATCCAATCGCCGCGCACGGCGCGGTCGTCGAATCGAACGTACCGTTTCCGTTCGAGGTGCTCGATCTTGCCTACGCAGTTCCGGGTGACAGCGAACCCGGCGAGCCGGAAATCAGCACGCTTGCAACGCTGATTACCAATCAACGGTCGCCGTTTTATCAGGCTCTCGTTGAGAGCAACATCGCGCTCGCAATCGAAGCCAACGCGGACACGCAACTCAAAGGCGGTCTGCTGCACATCTTCGTGGTCCTCAACCCGGGCCATACGGCAAGCGAAGCGCAGGCGGTGTTTCAATCGACGCTCGACGCGCAACTCCAGAGCGGCTTCTCACCCGACCTCGTGACCGCGGCGAGAAGGCTGACCATCGCAGACCGTTTGTATTCCGCCGATTCCATTACCGGCATCGGCGATCTCGCCGGATACACATACGGCATCGTCGGCGAAAAAATTAGCGACGAGGACGGAAGACTGGCCGCGCTCACCCCAGCAGACCTGCTCGATGCGGCGAAGCGCTATCTCGCGACGCCCACGGTCGTCGGGCACCTTCGCTCGTCGAATTCGCAAACCCAAGGTGCGTCGCAAAAGAGCGATGCGTCGGCGAGCGACGATTTTTCAAAACGCGTTCCAAATGGCCCGATCGTAGAGCCCGCCTCGGTACGCAGCGCCGTTCGCACGCCCACGACCGCGCGCAGCAAACTCGATCCGGTGGAGTTCACGCTAGGCAACGGCATCCGCGTCATCGTCCAAGAAAAACACGACCGGCCGACCTTCGTCCTGCGTGGAACGATCGATGCCTCCCCGGCATTCGAACCCGAGTCTAAAAGCGGCCTGATTCGCTTGGCCTCGAGCGTGGCCGACTATGGAAGCGAACATTACCCGTTTGCGCAGCGCCGGAAATCGATCGACGAACTCGGCGCCTACGTTTCGAGCGGTCAGAGTTTCGAAGCGCGCGGATTGGCGCGCGATTTCTCGACGATCGTCGGCATCGTGGCCGACGGTGAAGAACGTCCTACTTTTGCCGAGCCGTGGTTCACGATCGAACGCGATCAACTCGCCAATAGCCTGCAGTCCGAAGACACGATCTCGGGAACGCTGATTGACCGCGCGTATCTTCGGTTGCTCGCATCGCCCGGCGATCCGTCGCTCCACCACGCCACCTCGGCCACGGTCGGGTCGCTCACCCGCGACGATCTCCTGGCATTCGCCAAAACCTATTGGCGCCCCGACCTCACGACGATCGCCGTCGTCGGCGACATAAGCGCGTCGGAGGTGCGCAACCAACTTTCCTCGGCATTCGGAAGCTGGACCGTCGCGGGCGCAAAACCGGATCCGCACGACGAGCCGTATCCGGCCGCGCACGCGGGTCACGCGTATGTGGGCACCGGCGCCTCGCAAGTGTATATCCGGCTTGGCCAGCCTGCCGTTTCGCGGGGAAATCCCGACTACGATACGTTCCTCGTGCTCAACCAAATTCTCGGCGCGAGCGGCAGCTTCGAATCCCGCTTGTGGCAAGAGTTACGCCAAAAGCGCGGCTTGGTTTATTCGATTGGGAGCAGCGTTTCCTCGAATAACGATCGCGGAAATTTCCGCGTCGAGTTCAACGCGACGCCGGCCCGGGTTGTGGAGGCGGTGCGCTTCGTGCGTTCGGAACTCGAACGCTTGCGCACCGAACCCGTGACCGCGACCGAACTCGAAGAAGCAAAGTTGCGCCTGGTAAGCAACGCGCTCCTCGAAGAAGCGTCCGCCGATGGGCAAGTGAGTCAAATTCTCGATATTGCGACAAACGGTCTCCCGGCGGATTACTATCGCTCGCTCAACGAACGGTTCGCAAAGATTTCCGCCGCCGATGTTCAACGCGTTGCGAAAGAGTATCTCGTTCCCGACGCACTCGTGCAAATCTACGCCGGTCCACCCGGAGTTTGGGCAGAGCGTTCGCTATGAGCAGCTTCACCACTACCGATCCCACCACAGGACAACCGCTGGAACGCTTCGAGCGCATCTCGAGGGCCGAATTAAACGAGAAAATCGAGCGAGCGGATCGCGCGGCGCGCGCGTGGGCTTCCGCGCCTCTCGAAGATCGCGGCGAGCTGCTCTTGCGCGTTGCTAAAGCGCTGCGAGCGCAACGCCAATCGCTTGCCGAAACCGCCGTGCGCGAGATGGGCAAGCCGGTCACACAGGCGCGCGCGGAAGTCGAGAAGTGCGCGTGGTGCTGCGAACACTTCGCACAAGCGGGGCCGGCGATGCTCGCGGACGATTCGATACAAACCGAAGCGTCACGGAGCTACGCCGCATTCAGACCACTCGGCGTCGTACTCGCGGTGATGCCGTGGAACTTTCCGTATTGGCAAGTGATACGCGCGGCGGCCCCGGCGCTGATGGCGGGCAACGCGATGGTGCTCAAGCATGCCGAGAATACGACCCAGTGCGGATTGGAACTCGAGCGTCTCTTTCGCGAATGCGGCGCTCCGGAAGGACTCTTTACCGCCTTGATTTCCGGCCACGACGATATCGGCGCAACGGTGGCCGATCCGCGAATTTCCGCCGTTACCTTGACGGGGAGCGAACGCGCGGGCATTGCGATCGCAACGGCGGCCGGGGCGGCGCTCAAGAAATGCGTGCTGGAACTCGGCGGTTCGGACGCGTTCATCGTCCTCGCCGATGCAGACCTAGATGCGACGGCCGCGATGGCAGTCAAAGGACGCTTTCAAAACAACGGGCAGAGTTGCATTGCCGCCAAGCGCTTCATCGTGGAAAACAGCGTACACGATGAATTCCTCACGCGTTTCGTCGCCGCCGCAAAAGCGCAACGCATGGGAAACCCGATGGACGACGCGACCGAGATCGGCCCGATGGCGCGCGCGGACTTGCGCGATGAAATGCATCGACAAGTGATGGATACGGCGCATAGCGGCGCAAAAGTTGTTCTCGGCGGACGCGCCGCCCCCGGCAACGGTTTCTTCTACGAACCGACCATCGTCGACGCCGTTGAACCCGCCATGGCGATGTTCGACGAGGAGATCTTCGGCCCGGCGGCAGCCGTCATCGTAGCGAGCGACGCCGACCACGCGATCGACCTCGCGAATCTCTCGCGCTACGGTCTGGGATCCTCAATTTGGACGCGCGATACGGCCCGCGCGCAACAACTTGCAGGCCGCATCGAAGCCGGCAGCGTTTTCGTCAACGGCATCGTCGCAAGCGACCCCCGCTTACCCTTCGGCGGCGTAAAGAAAAGTGGCTACGGCCGCGAACTCTCAACTTTCGGCATCCACGAATTCGTCAACATTCAAACCGTGTGGGTAAAATAGGTCGAGAGACGGATTCCGTTGATCGGCGCACACCGGCCTTCCCGTAAGCGTCTGTTGTAGATCTTTTCTTTCAAGGCCGTCCTACCATGTCGATGACGTCCGTGTCCCATGCTCTTTCAGCTCAACGATTCGCGGTCTTGAGCATTTTTTGCAAGATATTGAGACTCTGCTCGTTCTGAAGTTCGCGTGCGATATCGGCAATTCAGCCGAGCTTGACTTTCGGTAACCATTTGGTTATGCTCTGATCGGTAACCAAATGGTTTCAGAAAGACATAACTCAATGGCAGCAGTTCTTGCACCCAATGCCGTGTTCAAAGCGCTCGCCGATCCAACGCGCCGGGAAATCTTGTCGCTCCTGCGGGGCGGCGGTTCGACCGTCGGTGATATTGCAAGCAACTTTCAGATGAGCCGGCCCGCGATTTCAAAACATCTGCGCCAATTGCGGACCGCCGGATTGGTTGTCGATCGACCCGTCGGCACCACCAGGGTGTGTGAGCTCAATGCCGAGCCACTGCATGCCGTCGACGACTTCGTGTCCATCTATCGATCGTTCTGGAAAAATAGCTTAGTGCGCCTGAAAACGCACGTTGAGGAGAACAAACGTGGCTCAAATTGAAATCTTAGCAGACATCGTCGAGAGCATCGCGATCGAAACGCCGATTCGCACGGTGTTCGCCGCGCTCACCGAACCCGAGCAAGTGGTCAAATGGTGGGGCAGTGACGACTCGTATCGTATAGTCGAAATGGAAGCCGATCTCCGTGTCGGCGGCGCTTGGAAAACCGTCGGCATAGCCGCGAAAGAAAAAGACCGGCGTAGAAATGCCAAGGGCGTTTATCGCATCGTCGATCCGCCCCGCTGTTTGGAGATGACCTTCATCCACGATTTCGAGGGGCCGGATACGTTCTCAGACGAGACCGTCGTGCGCTACGATCTCACCGAACACAATGGCGTAACAACGGTTACGCTCACGCATTCGGGAATCACGAATCCGTTCGAACGTGACGGCATTTCCAAAGCCTGGTGCGAAATGCTCGCCTGGCTTGCCGCCTACGCAGTATAAAACTATGGCGGTGTACGGAAGTACGCCGCCTTCTTCTATTCTGATTGCTGGTTAGGCCTACCACGCGTCGCAATCTTCGACAATGCTAAGACCGCTGCAACGCGCATTCTGCCGGGCGTAATCGCGTGAGGTTAATTAGCACGACGCACCTTGCGTAACGAACTTGGCGATTCGGGCAATTCCCTCGCGCACGATGTCTATGGGGGCGACCCAACTTAAGCGGAGCCATCCCTCGAAGGACGCTCCGAAGGCGGAGCCGGGAATCGTCAGCACGTCGTGTTCGGCGAGTAGCGCGAGCGCGCCGTCGAGCGATTTCATCCCATCGCGCAACCGCACGCACGCATAAAAGCTCCCCTCGGACTTAAGAAAGCGCAGACCGCTCTGCTCGAGTGCGCCTAGAACGCCCGCCCGCTGCGTGCGATACCAACTCGTGTGTTCCGTGATGCAGCCCGGCGTGCGGAATATGTCGAGCGCGATCTGCTGCGCAAACGTATCGGCGCACGACGTTACCCACGCGTGAGCTTTAATGGCCTGCTCGATAAGCTTCTCCGGCGCGATCATCCACCCCAAGCGCAGGCCGGTCAGCGCGTTGCTCTTGCTCACGGAGTTGGTCACGATCGTATGCGGGTACAACTGCGCCAAATATGCTTCGTTTTCCACGAAGGTTTGCTCGCGGTAGATTTCATCGTGGATCAGCCAAACCGGGTCGCCGCTGCGACCCTCGAGCGCGCGCGCGAGCTTTATGGCTTCGTCGCGGCTAATAACGCGCCCGGTCGGGTTATTCGGCGAACAGATGACGATCGCGCGGGTTCGCGCAGTAAGCGCGGCAGCGATGCGTTCGGCGTCGATCCCGAAATCGTCGGAATCGCTCATCTCGACTGTTTGCACTCCCACGCCTTCGAGCCGCGCCATTTTCGCATACGACGGAAATGCCGGTTCAACCACGAGCACATCGTCGGTCGCCGGATTCAACAGCGTTTTGAGCGTAACGTACATCGCCTCTTGCGAACCCGTCGTCACGCAGACGTTCTCGATGCGATTCATGCCGGGGTAGTCATAGTGGCTCGCGATCCGCTCGCGCAGCGCGGGATCGCCGGCGTTCTGGCTGTATTTGATGCCGTGCTCGGCGACGTACGCCATCGCGCGCGTGAAGTGCTGCTGATTCGGCATGAGCGACGGCTCGCCGAGACCGAGATCGATGCTTGTCGGACGCCGCTTCGCAGCGACCTCGCGAATGAGCGAGCCCTTGATTTCCAAAACCCGCGGGTTCAAACCGCCACCTCGTACTCGCGAAGCGCGGCAT
>JBDTFK010000015.1:0-6231 GCA_039937995.1 Vulcanimicrobiaceae bacterium
CGATGCCGGTCATCCGCTTCGGGTTGCGCGCGGACACAATCACGCGATCGATACCGTCTTCCCGCCAAGCGATGCGTCTGCGGATTTCGCAACGCACCTTTCAGAAATGCGTCTGGTTAAGGATGAGTACGAACTCGCCGAATTGCGCAAAGCTTGCGAGATTACTAAGCGCGGCTTTGAAGACGCCATTCGTTTATTCCCAAGCACCGCGAGCGAGCGCGAAATCGAAGCCGCGTTCTGGCGGCGCGCGCGCATTGAGGCAAACGACGTGGGCTACCTCACGATCGCCGCGTCCGGGCACCACGCATGCACGTTACATTGGAACCGCAACGACGGCACGATGCAACCGGGCGCGTTGCTCCTGCTCGACGCCGGGGTCGAATGCGATTCGCTCTACACCGCCGATATCACACGCACGCTGCCCCTTTCTGGAAAGTTTTCCGCGGAAGCACGCGCAATTTACGACATCGTTTGGGAAGCCCAGCGCGCCGGTATCGATGCGGTCGCTCCGGGCGTCGATTTTCTCGAGCCGAATCGCCGCGCGATGCGCGTCTTGACGCAAGGACTTATCGACCTCGGCATTCTCAGGATGTCGATCGACGAGGCGCTCGACCCGGAAAACCAATACTACCGCCGCTACACGTTGCATAACGTCAGCCACATGCTCGGTCTCGACGTGCACGATTGCGCGCAAGCCCGATCCGAGAACTACCGCTACGGCTCGCTCCGCGAAGGCATGGTTCTCACGGTCGAACCCGGCCTTTACTTCCAGCCGGACGACGCCACGGTTCCCGACCGCTTCCGCGGAATCGGCGTTCGCATCGAAGACGATATCGTCGTAACCGCTTCGGGGCGCGAAAACCTCTCGGCGATCCTACCGTCGAAGAGCGATGCCGTGGAACGCTGGGTCGCGGAGCTTATACGGGCGTAGGCGTGACTGCGCTCGCCATAACCGGTGGGCGCTCGTTCGGCCAAGTGCCGAATGCGAGAATAATCATGCAAACGATCCATCCGACCGAGGGGATGAGGCAAAGCAATCCGAGCGCCGGGTTGTAACCGGCTTTTGCGAACACACGCCAAAAAAGCCAGACGAATAAGACCGTAACCGCCAAACCGATTACAAGGAACGTTAAGAGAAATCCACCGGCCATTGCGCTTGCGATGGCATTCGAAGAGTCGTTGTCCATATCGGTAACCTCCACGAAGTCGAGGGCATTAACCGCAGTGTACGCGATTAACGCGCCGGAGCCAAGACTTCCAGGCCCGAGTCCGGTGGAAATCGTTTCGGGCGCAAGACGCGGGTCGCCCTGTATTGAAAAGAGTTTCCCATGCTTGAAGTCGATCACGTTCGAAAAGAATTCGGCTCCGTTCGCGCAGTACGCGACGTGAGTTTGAGCGTTGCGCAAGGTACGACGTTTGGCATCCTGGGCCCGAACGGTGCGGGCAAAACGACCACAATGCGCATGATTCTGGGCATTCTTACCCCGGACGGCGGAAGCGTGCGCTGGAACGGCGGATCGGTCGGCCGCGACAGCCGGCGGGTATTCGGGTATCTGCCCGAGGAGCGCGGCATCTACGGAAAAATGAAAGTGCGCGAACAAATCACGTACTTCGCGCGGCTTCACGGCTTGCGCAGTCCCGGCGTCGAACCGCGCGTTGCGCGCTGGATCGACCGGCTTGGGCTCGGAGATGTTGCCGGGCGGCCGTGCTCCGAACTCTCAAAAGGGAACCAGCAAAAGGTCCAAGTGGCCTGCGCCGCGGTTCACGAACCGCAACTCCTCGTTCTTGACGAACCCTTTTCCGGGTTGGATCCCGTCAACGCCGACGTCTTGCTTTCGCTGCTGAACGAATTGAAAGCTCAAGGCACCGCGCTGATTCTTTCGAGCCATCAAATGTGGCAGCTTGAAGAACTCTGCACGAGCTTTTCCATTATTTCCGGCGGCGAGAACCGCATCAACGGGACGCTCGCGGAGCTTCGCGCGCGGTGGCCGACGCGCGTCGTTCGCGTGGCGCCCGCCTCGCCCGGTCTTGCGGAAATTCTGGCGCGCGTCGACGGCGCGAGCGCTGCGGGAGAAGCAAACGGCGCGATCGACTACAGCATGCCCGCGTCGACGGACTTCGCCGCACTCTTGCGCCGACTCGTCGCGCACGCGCAGGTAACGCGATTCGAAGCCATGGAGCCCTCGCTCAACGAACTGTACCTGCACGCCGTAGGAGTGCAAGCATGAACGACATCGTAACGGTTTTCTCCGCCGAATTCGCGCGCCGTATCAGATCGGGGCCGTTCTTGATCGGGTTGATCATCGGCATTGTGGGACTGATGATCATGACTCGTCTGCCGATGTGGCTGGAGAACCTTACTCAGAACCAAACGCATCGTATCATTCTTGCGGGCGAGCCCGCGCTGACCGCTCGCGCGGCCACGCTGCTCAAAAATGACTACATCGTTACCGCGCAAACAACGCATGTACGGCCGGAAGTCAAGCGGCTCGAAGCGTCGAAGGCCGCAGCGCAAATCGTCTTCAGCCGCGCTTCCGGAGTGCTCCACGTTACCGTGTACGCTCGCGATCCCGCTGAAATCTCCCAAGACCGCCTGCGTCGCGATTTGATGCCGATGAGCATCGCGGAACTTACCGGCTTGCCGGGAGCGCGCATCGACGGCGCCCTCGCCTTTCCACTGCAAGTCAACGCGATCGGCTCGAAGTTTGCGTCCGAAGATGCGGCTACGCAAGCGCATACGCTCGTTTTCACGCTGATCTTCGTGCTCTACCTCGTCGTGCTGATCAACAGCCAACTGATCATGTCTTCGGTTGCCGAAGAAAAAACGAGCCGGATTGCCGAGTTGCTCGTCGCGACGGTCGACCCCGTCGCGCTGCTTGCGGGAAAAATTCTCGCCTCAACGGCGCTCGCCATCGTTCAACTCGTCGTCTGGATCGCGGTCGGGGTCTTGTTCACAAGCGGTCACACGAATTCCGCAGGGGCCGGAAGTGCCATAGACGTAGGCGCGCTCTTTACCTCCAACGTAGTAACGCCCGAAACCGTGTTGATTTTCTTCGGCCTTTTCTTGATTGCGCTCTTGCAACTCTCGACGATGTTTGCCGGCGTCGCATCGATGATCAATCGCACGGAGGACCTCGGGAGCTTGAGCGGACCGCTCGTAATCCCCGTAGTCTTCGCGCTTTTCGCCGCAATGGCCGCGATCGACGTGCCCGATGCCGCGTGGGCTGTCGTTTGCAGTTTCATTCCGATCGTTTCGCCCTTCGTACTCTTTGCGAGGATCTCCGTGTCGAACGTACCGGGTTGGGAGATCGCGCTCGCGTTTCTCGTGAACCTGCTCGCGCTCGCAGCGATCGCGTACGGAAGCGCGAAACTCTACCGCGTCGGAATGTTGCTCTACGGACGCGCTCCGACGCCTATGCAAATCTGGCGCACGTTGACGACGTAGCTATGCCGCTGGTACTCGTTCCGACTCCGGTCGGAAATCTCGGCGACATTACTCTACGCGCGCTCGAGGTGCTTCGCAACGCCGATCTGATCGTAGCCGAGGATACGCGCGTTACGCGCAAGCTGCTGCACGCGCTCGCAATCATCCCAAAAAACGTGTGGAGCTATCGCGAGCAAAATGCGGAGGCGGTTACGGCGGGAATCTTAGATCGGGCAGCCGAGCAGCTCGTCGCGCTCGTGACCGACGCGGGAATGCCCGCGATTTCCGACCCCGGCAACGATCTGGTGGCCGCCGCGCGCGCGGCCGGAATAGCGATCGACGTCTTACCCGGCCCGAGCGCGGCCCTCGGGGTGGCGGTGCTCTCCGGATTTCCGTTGCGTAGGTTCGTTTTTGAGGGATTCCCACCGCGGGCGAGCGCGGCGCGAAGAGCTGCATTCCGCGCAGCGTTACAAAGCGAAGCGACGACCATTTGGTATGAGTCGCCGCAGCGCATCCGCGCCTCGCTCTCCGACCTGAGCGCCGTCGCTGCCGACTGCACCGTCTTTCTCGTTCGCGAATACACCAAGAAGTTCGAACAACAGATTCTGGGCGATCCCCTCGCAGTCGCTGCGGCGCTCGCCGATCCCATCCGCGGCGAAGTCTCGTTTGCAATCGCGCCGTACGTGCGCCCGAAGGAAGGCCCTAGCGAAGCCGACGCGCAGTCCGCCATCGACCGGCTGCTCGACGAAGGCCGGAGCGTTCGCGACATCGCGAAAATACTCGCCGGCGAAGGATTGGGCGAGCGCAAGAACCTGTACCGGCTGGCCGGCGATCGAAAAACGCGCCGTGGAATGGGGCCGCAAGCCGCCGCCGAACCCCAGCAGTTGTAAAATGAAATCTGCCTACTACGTTACCACTCCGATCTATTACATCTCGGGAGACCCTCACATTGGACACGCCTACACGACCGTCGTCGCGGACGTTTTAGCGCGCACCGCGCGCACGCGCGGCCCGGCATTTTTTCTCACCGGCACCGACGAGCACGGCCAAAAAGTTGCGAACGCCGCCGCGGCCGCGGGGAAGGACCCGCAAGCTTGGTGCGACGCGCTCGTTCCGCGATGGCAATCGCTCTTTTCCGCGTATCATGTCGAGTACGACGACTTCATCCGAACGACGCAGCCACGTCACGAAACGAAAGTTCAACGCGTCTTCGAACGGCTGCGCGAGCGCGGCGACATCTACCTCGGGAAGTACGAGGGCTGGTACTGCGTGTATGACGAGACGTTTTGGCTTGAGTCAAAGCTCTTGGACGGCAGATGCCCCACATGCGGCCGCGAGGTGCAATGGATCTCCGAGGATGACTGGTTCTTCCGCCTCTCGGCATATCGCGATCGGTTGCTCGACCACTTCCGCGCGCATCCCAATTGGGTTCGGCCGCGCAGCGTCTACAACGAAATGATGGCGATCCTCGAGGAAGGCCTCGAAGATCTCTCGATTTCACGAAGCAATTTCGATTGGGGCATTCCCGTACCGGGCGGCGGCGGCGTGATCTACGTCTGGTTCGACGCCCTGCTCAACTACATAACGGCAATCGGGTGGGACGAGGCCGGTTCGCGTTTCGAGCAATTGTGGCCGGCGTCGGTGCAATTGATCGGCAAAGAGATCGCGCGGTTTCATACGATTATTTGGCCGGCGATTTTGTGGGCACTCGAGGAGCGCGCGCCCGAACTTATTTTCGCCCATGGCTGGATTACACTCGACGGACAAAAGATCGGCAAAAGCATGGGCAACGCGGTCGATCCGTTCGCGCTCGCCGATCGGTTCGGCGCAGATTCGTTGCGGTATTTCTTACTGCGGGAAGCGCCGTTCGGCAGCGATTTTTCGTATTCGGAAGAAAAGATCGCGCAGCGGCACAACAACGATCTTGGGAACGATTTAGGAAACCTCGTGCGCCGGTCCCTTTCGATGCTTGCAAAATATCGCGGCGGAATCGTTCCCGCACGCAGTCACGAGAGTTCGTTTGCCGCGCACTTTGGAAGCCTGCCGGAAAAAGCGCGCGCCCTCATCTTCGCTCTCGACTTTCGCGGCGCGTTGGAAAAAATATGGGAACTGGTAACCGCGCTCAACCGCGAGATCGACGAACGTAAACCGTGGGTTCTCGAAAAAGAGGGACGGAAGAACGATCTCGACGCGTTACTTTACGATCTTTGCGAAGGCCTCCGGTGGCTTGCTATCCTGCTGCACCCGGTTATGCCGGAACGCATGAAGAACGTATGGGAACAACTCGCGGTAACGAGTAGCATCGACGACGATTGGAACGCTCTGGTGTGGGGTGGAATCGAGCCTGGAACGCAAACGACGGTGGGCAACGCGCTCTTCCCGCGCATCGAGCCCGCTCTGACGCCCTAATGTACGCGCGCGGGGCATCGGCACCAAGCCGCTTCGTCGTCCTCGGCGGCGGCGGCCTTGCGATTGCCGGGATCGCGGCGGCAGTAACGCTCTACGCGCGACTCTTTTCGGTTCCGGACTGGGTACTCACGGGTTGCGCCGCAATTGCCATCGCGTTCGTCGCGATGCAAGCGCTGCCGATCCGCGGCTTGCGGATGAAGCGCACCGGGGTCACCGCCGAAGCCATCGTTCTCGACCTTCCGATCTTTGCGCCCCTCTTTGCACTCGGGGGCGGGATGGGCGTCACGGCGGCCGCGCTCGCGCTCGCGGCCGGATACGGGGCCGCGTCGATTCTGCGGCGCGCCCCGGCGCCGACCGACTTAGCGCGGCACGGGGTCGTGCGCGTGCTTGCGGTGCTT
>JBDTFK010000016.1:0-3756 GCA_039937995.1 Vulcanimicrobiaceae bacterium
ATCAAAGAAGCAATCGATACCGGGGGATCGAGCTTGGCAAACGGCATGGCCGAGTTCCTGGACGACGTAAAAAACAACGGCGGCTATCCCAAGCAAGTCGACGCGTCGTCGTTCGTTCTTGGAGAGAACATGGCCGCGACGAAAGGCGAGATCGTCTTCCGTAACGAGTTAATCGAGCTCATTGCATACTATCCTCAAACGCAAACCGTGTACGAACGGCCGCTGTTGATGTCGCCTCCGTGGATCAATAAGTATTACATCATGGATATCGCGCCCGGCCGCTCGTTTGTGGCGTGGGCGGTCGAGCACGGCCACCAGACGTTCATGATTAGCTATCGCAATCCCGATGAATCCATGCGCGATTACACGATGGATACGTATCTCGAAAAAGGCCCGCTCGCCGCGCTCGATGCGGTGCAGCGTCTCACCGGCGCACCGCAAGTGAACATTGCCGCGCTTTGCCTGGGCGGTACGTTGTCGGTCGCGCTGCTCGCCTACCTCGCGGCAAAGGGTGAGTCCGGGCGCGTCGGCGCCTTGACGACGACGAATACGATCGTCGATTTTTCCGAACCGGGCGATTTAGGCGTCTTCACCGACGAAGCGTCGATTGCGAAACTCGAGCGGAAAATGAACGAGCGCGGCTACCTCGAGTCGAATGAAATGGCCGGAACGTTCAATTGGATGCGTGCAAACGATCTCATTTGGAGCTACGTCGTTTCCAACTGGTACATGGGCAAGAAGCCGCCGGCGTTCGATATCCTCGCATGGAACGGCGATTCCACCCGGATGCCCGCAGCGATGCATTCGCAATATTTGCGCACCTGCTATCTCCACAATTTGCTGATCGTTCCGAACGCATTCGTTCTCGCCGGCGTTCCGATCGATCTCGGCAAGATCGAGACGCCGATGTACGTGCTCGGTGCTGAAAGCGACCACATCGCACCCTGGCGCACCACGTACATGACGTCGCAATATGTCGGCGGCGAAGTGAAGTACACGCGCACGAACTCCGGGCACGTTGCGGGCATCTGCAACCCGCCCGGCAATAAAAAGGCCGCCTATTGGACGAACGACCGCGTCGAGCCCGGTGAAACCGCCGACGAATGGCTCGAGCGATCGACCAAACACCGGGGCAGCTGGTGGGAAGACTGGGCGGCGTGGGCAGAAGCGCACGGAGGCGAACGCCGCGCACCGTACGCGCTACCGCTCGGCGGCGAGCCGGCTCCCGGGCGCTACGTTCGCAACGAAGTCGCCGAACCGCTCGACGCCACGGAGCAAGTGAACGCCCGTGAATAATCGCGACATGGTAAAGAGCCTCGGTGAATTCATCCGAACGCAACGCGAGCTTGCCAATCTGTCGTTGCGTCAGCTTGCCGACCTTGCGAAAGTCTCGAACCCCTATTTGAGCCAAGTGGAGCGCGGGTTGTATAAGCCGTCGGCGGAAGTGCTCAAGCAACTCGCCCAAGCCCTCCATCTCTCGGCGGAGTCCTTTTTCACGCAGGCGGGGCTGCTCGACGAAGACGTCCGCAAGGAAGTAAGCGACCAGGTGGAGGCGGCCATCAAACTCGATCCTCGCCTGACCACAGAACAAAAGGAGACGCTCATGCGCGTCTATCGGGGTTTTATCGGGGAAAAACAACGGGCGTAAGCGACAAAAGTCGCTCTCCCCTTTCAGGTGTTGACAGCCCTTGCAGATGCTTGGTACACTTAGCACACAGCAAGCAGCAAGCACGGAGAATCAACATGAGCAACTACAACGACTTTTTCGAAAAAATCCAGGCCGAGTTCCTGACGAACCTCAAAGAGGCGCAAGACCTCAACATCAAGACCCTCGCGTCGATGACGAGCCTCGTTTCGTCGATCCCCGCGGTCGATGCAACGGAAGCCACGTCGACGACCCTTCCGACGCCGAGCGAACTCGTGGAGCGCAGCTTTGCGTTCACGAATCAAATGCTCGAAACGCGCAAAGAGTACATGACGAAGCTCGCCGAGCTCGCGACCGAAGCCCAGACGCAGTTCACGCAAACCGCAAAGCGCGTCGCGGACACGGTTAAGAACTAGCTTTCTCCTTCACGAGAACAAGCAAGAAAAGGCCCCGGCACAAACGCCGGGGCCTTTTCACATGCGGGTTTGGGTTGCGCTAGAGCGCGCCCAAACCGGCCGGAGTTCCGACGCCTGTAATGCCGTCGTATCCCACGCCTGCATGGCAGATGTAGCTGATCTTCGTCGGGCATGTGCCGTTGCTACCCAACACCACGTCGTTGAGGTTGGTCGAGCCGAGCTTGGCCCAAAGACCCTTCGCAACCGTCTGGCTCGCCGCATTTCCGGCAAGACCGAACATTGCGCCGACGAGCGGACTAGAAACGCTGGTTCCGCCGAACACGAGCCAACCGGATTCCCCGAACGTATCGTACACTGCGACGCCCGTGTTCGGGTCGGCGACAGCCGAAACGTCGGACTCGGAACGCATCGTGCAGCCCTTGTCGGTCTGCCACGTCGGCTTCGCAACGAGTGCGCTGCAACCGCTACCTGCGCCGGACCATGCGGTCTCGGTCCAGCCACGCGTGCCGCCGGCCTTTCTGAGTGACGTGCCGCCCACGCAAACGACCGTTGCGAACGAGCACGGCTGTTGTGCGCCGTAGCCGCCGTCACCGGAGCTTGCGAGAACGAGAACGCCCGGATGGTTGAACTGCGAACTGGTCGCCGCGAATTCGCTGCCGCCGTAGCTGTTGCTAACGACGTTTGCTTTGAGTTTAACGGCTTCGTTCACGGATTTTCCAAGATCCGCAAAGCTGTTCGACGTCGCTTCGACGAGGATGATGTGGCACTTCGGACAAGCCGCGGAAACCATGTCGAGGTCCAGCGACATTTCAGCACCCCAGCCGGGATCGGGAGACGGGTACTTCGTGCCGCCGGTCTGGTTCACTTTCTTGAAGCAACCATTTGCCGTCGTGCAAGCCGGCAGCGCGAAATGTTTGCGATAGACGCCGAGATCTTTCTCGGCGTTCGGGTCGTCGAAAGCATCGACAATGCCGACCGTTTGACCGGTTCCGCCGGTGGACGGAAGTTTGTACGCCGAGATAAAGTCTTTGCGGCTATATCCAGCGACCGTCACGTTGGGCGAGTCGAGTTGGGGCGCAACGTCGGTGCGCACTTGAGCAAAGCAGCGAGCTTCGCCGAAAGATACAGCTCCGCAAGCCGAGCGGGTGTTGTTCGGGTTGATCGTGCCGAGCGAATCGGAAAAGGAGCCGGCAAGTGGTGCGCCGCCGGTGTTGGCAACCGGTAGCGTCGACGTCGCCGCGCCGCCGCCGCCGCAAGCGGCCACCATAGATGCAAGTACCGCTACGCTAACGTAGCGCGTGTATCTGAGTAACAAGATATTTCCTCCGGAGACCCCTCGTGGGGTGGTTGAGTACAGCCCGAATCCGGTTTACAGAAGCTTTACCCTGCTACCTTCGTCCCACCCGGAGACATAAATCCATATTAATCTCAATGGGGCCGAAAGACTCATATAGGTTGGGTCAGGCGCGCCCAAACCGCAGCGTCACGTGGGTTCCCCGAGAGGGGCCGCTTTCAAGCGCAATGCTTCCGCCGATTCGCTCCACCGCCCGTTTGGCAATTGCCAAGCCCAGACCGGAGCCGTCCACGTCGTGCCGCGACGTTCCACGATAAAAACGATCGAAGGCGTGCTCGATGTCGATGCCCTGCATTCCGGGTCCGCGATCGCTCACGACGACTTCCGTCGCGTCGGCGTCG
>JBDTFK010000017.1:0-3583 GCA_039937995.1 Vulcanimicrobiaceae bacterium
TCGTACTTAAAATGAAGTGGAAAATCTGAAAACGTTTCGCGAATGCTCGAAACGGAATCGTGCCCAAAAAATCGGAGAAACGTGGGAGCGGTCCGCAGGATGTCTTTGAACGATGCGACGTCGCACCAACCGGGGCCGCACATGTCCGCCATGTAGCGAGGAACGCCCCGGAGCCGGTTAAAACGATCCTTTACATATGCGGCCGCGTCCAGTCCGTTTGCCTCGGCAAATTCGAGCATCGGTTTTGCGTATTGCAGCGGAACCGGAATATGCCCGAGGACTTTACGCGAGACAAAGTCCTCGGTCAGAGCGCCGTGGCAACAGATCACGGGAAGGTTCAACCCCAAATCACTCGCGATTCGCGCGGGGGCGTCGGCACCGCGCCCCGTTACCAATACGACGCGAACCCCGGCCGCAAGCGACTGCGCGATCGCCGCGCGGTTTGCCGGAGAAATGCCGTCGTTCGGGTCGAGGAGCGTTCCGTCGAGGTCAAGCGCGATAAGCTGGATACTTGGCACCACACCAAGCATAACGCCTGGAGTCAATCGTTTCGTGGCGGGTGCGACGTTTGGCGGACGCGAATCGTTCGCAGTACGAATGAAAACCTGGACGTTTTTGCTCCTTGCCGCAGCCCTCGCCGTCGTTCCGGCTGCTGCCGCCGCCCAAGACAATTGTTCCCGTGAAACCCTGCCCGTTCGCGGCACTCCGGTCACGATCGGATATTGCGTTAGCGATGCCGTCCGCGCGGCCGGCGAAGTTTCGGTCGCGGCCGCCGGCACGTTCAGCGCCCCCGGCGGATCCTACAGCCGCTCGAGCACGATGCGCTTCATCACCGGCGAAGGGCCGTCGCGAGTCCTCGAAAATGTGCCGCTGGCCCAGCTCGGGCTCAGGGGGACGCTGCACCTCACGCTAGTCTATTCCGGCGGTCTGCTACACATCGAAAGCGCGCTGCTCACTCCCGGCGCCATCACGATTAAGTAAAACGCCCCGATTCGCTGCAACTGCCGGCCCGCCCCGGGCAATTAAAGGGGAAGATGCGGCGCCTTTACATCGCGTTCAGCTCAGCCAAAATTCCCGACGGCCCTCGACTTCAGGAGTAAGCTTCGTTATGCCCTGTACGGCCACCGTGCCGAATCTCGACCTCCGCGAGCAAGCGCAATTCATCTACGATGCGCTTCCCGGCGGTCTCTTCCCAACCACCGACGAAAACGCACGGGTTCCGTGGCGAGTTAGCCCGGAACCGTTTGCCCTCTCAGCCAAAACCCTGGCGGAGATCGAGCAGCTCGGCACCGACCTTTTAGCCTTTTACCGCGCGATGAACAACCTCTACAACCGCAGCGTGCGCGGCACGGCGCCGGCTTTCATCGCCGAGTATCTCGATCGCGGAAAACCCGAGCAAATCGTAAAACTGACCAGGCAGAACCGTTTCAAACAAGACGTGCCGAGCCTGATCCGTCCCGATCTGCTCTTGACCGAGACCGGACTCGTCGCGTCGGAACTCGACAGCATCCCGGGCGGAATGGGATTTGTGGGCGCGCTCGCCGAGGCATACTGCAAAGCCGGCATCGAGTCGATCGGCGGCCCGGACGGCATGCCGCGCGGTTTTGCCGACATGTTGCGCTACGTAACGGGCGTCGAACGACCCACGGTCGCAATCGTCGTATCGGACGAATCGGGTGATTATCGCGGGGAAATGCGTTGGCTCGTCAACGCCGCCAATGCAACGGGAACGGTCAATGCGTTCGTATGCACGCCGCAAGACATCATCTTCACCGAAGAGGCGCTGTTCATCCGTCTCGAAGACGGGCGCGAAGAAAAACTCGACGCACTTTATCGCAACTTCGAACTCTTCGACATCCTCAACATCTCCAAACAAGAATTGATGTTTTACGCAGCGCGGCACAACCGCGTTAAAATGACGCCTCCGCCCAAGGCGTCGCTGGAAGAAAAACTCTTATTCGCACTCTTTCACCACCCGGCGTTACGCGATTTGTTGCGCGCGGAATTAGGCGCCGAAGCGTTCGCGCGCTTGAGTCCCGCCTTTCCGAAAACATGGATACTCGATCCGCGCCCGCTTCCGCCGCAAGCCGTCATCGCCGGACTCGACATTCAAGGGCGCCCCGTCTCCGATTGGTATCAACTCGTCGAGCTCGGTAAAAGCGAGCGCGATTATGTCGTGAAGCCGTCGGGTTTTTCCGACCTCGCGTGGGGATCGAAAGGCGTGAAGATCGCAAACGATCTTACCAAAGACGAGTGGCGCACGACGCTCGACGACGCTCTCGCCGCGTTCGAAAAAACACCGCACATCTTACAACGCTTCCACAAAGGCAAGCGCATTCGCATGCCTTACCTCGATGTAGCGGAGCAGGAAATTAAGATGTTCGACGCTCGCGTGCGTCTTTGTCCTTATTACTTCGTTACCGGTGAAAAAAGCGCGCGCCTCGGCGGCGTCCTCGCAACCGTCGCGCCTGCCGACAAGCGCCTCATCCACGGTATGACGGATGCCGTCATGACATCATCCTTCGTCAAACAAAACGGTTACTAAGAGGCGGCGCCCACCTCTACGTCTCGTTATTTGCGGATGACGGTGAGATTTTGGGCGGGAACGTCGATTTCGTCGGCGATGAAGTTCGTGGGATTATACCAGATCGTAAACGGTACGCGGCCGCCGAATGCAAGCGGTGCATCGGTGGACGGCACATTTGCCGGGCGCGCCGGCGTTAGCGAGGCGTCCGGGGCGATCGCAAGCGACGTTCCGAAGGACGGAATAACGGCGAGCACCGGATCGTTATTCCACGATGCCATTTGCGCAGGCAGCGCAACAAAACCGGAGATGACTCCGAGGTCGATCACGACGAAGTGTTTCGTGCTCCCGAGAAGATTGAACGATTTGGTGCCTTGAAGGCCGGTCACCGTTGCGGTACTGCCGGAAATCGTTGCCGAATCTTTGAGCGCTTGCGCGCCCATCGTGCCGTCGAGTTGGTACGTCGTGGGCGAAAGGTCCGCGCCAAGCGTGAGCGTGCCGTTCGCGGATCCCGACTGACCTTGTGCCGAGCCCGATCCTTTTTCGGCGATGACGGTGTTTCCGCCGCTCGACGTCACCGTCACGATCGTCGTGCCGACGGGTGCGCCGCTCGCGGAGGCAACGTAGGTGTAGGTTCCCGGCGCAATTGCCGGTGCCGGTGCGGCGGCGGCCACGGTCAGCGCGAGCGCAAATGGTAGCAGTTGAATCATGACGTTCCTAAATTATGAAGCGGTGAGTGCTTTCGCGCAACGCGGCACGAGGTCTAAGAAGCGGTCGATTTCTTCGAAGGTGTTGTATCCGTGCGGCGCAACGCGAATGCCGGTCGGCCGCCACGTCGTGATGACGCCTTCGCGTTGCAACGCTTTCCCGAGCGCCACGTTATCGTATCCCGGGATGTGAAACGTTACGATTCCCGAGGAAATTCCCTCGCCGCGCGGCGTCCGCATGTCCGCCTTCATACGTCGGAGGCCTTCGTCCAATCGATCGGTCAGCGCAAGAACGTGCTCGCCGATCTTTGCGACGCCCGCTTGCTCGAGCACGGCTATCGCCGAATCGAGC
>JBDTFK010000018.1:0-9362 GCA_039937995.1 Vulcanimicrobiaceae bacterium
CGGCTCGGCGGAGGCGATATTCGGTTTCGTAATTACTTTGCGTTCCACGCGCATGCGACCACGCGGAGTGCATCCGCGCCAGGTCGTCGGGATGAATGATGCGCGACCACCCGTCGCGATAGAAAAATTCAACCGGCAAGCCGCTGTATTCCGCAAGAGCATTGTTGGCGTAGTCTTGCACGCCGTCGGCACGAACCGACCAAACGATTTCCGGTACGGCTTCGGCGACCGCGCGCAGGTGATCCTCACGCTGATTGCGCGCCAAACGCTCTTCGTGGATGTCCATCGCCGTGCCGATGCGATGAAATGCCGAATCCTCGCGAAAACCCATGCGATGCCAGCGGAGCAGGTGCCACCGGTACGTCCCGTCGCTAGCCCGGCGGAAACGAAACTCGACTTCCGGAGCTCCCCCGCGAAGCGCGGTCATGAGCCCGCGTAAATCATCGGGATGCACCAACGCATTGCGCGCTTCAAGCGACGACCCCGGGGGGAGACGCGTGTATTCGTACCACGCGGTATTCACGAAGAGCAGTTGATCGTCACGATCCGTCGCCCATACGAGCACGGGAAGCGCATCGGCCAGCAATCGCAGCTTTTCCGCGCTACGTGCGATTTGGTCGGCTTCATCGCACGCGCCGATCCAGTGGGATATTTTGCCGGTTTCGTCGCGCAGGGGAAACAGCGTCCCGCGGAAAGCGCGATAGTCGCCGCCCGCGCTTCGAAACCGGTAGTCGATCTCGAACGGGAGGCCGGCCGCCGAGCACTCGTCCCATCGGACGAAAGCGGGAGCAACGTCGTCGGGGTGCAGGGCCAAAACCCACCCCACCCCAACGGACTGCTCGAGGGTCAGGCCGGTGAAGCTGCTCCAGGACGCATTGAAATACTCGGGCCTTCCTCTGTCGTCGGCAATCCACGATATTTGGTGCAAGGCATCGACAAACAGACGAATACCTAGCGGGTTGATACCGGAAGGCACTTCGAGCGGGAACATTTTACCAATCACCATACCCGCGAGCGCGCGACCTTAAACGGCCGGCTCCTGTCTCCA
Source organism: Vulcanimicrobiaceae bacterium (assembly GCA_039937995.1). Classification (GTDB taxonomy): domain Bacteria; phylum Vulcanimicrobiota; class Vulcanimicrobiia; order Vulcanimicrobiales; family Vulcanimicrobiaceae; genus JALYTY01. Next base: position 1,049 of record JBDTFK010000018.1, read on the forward strand.
CCCGGCCGCATATGACCCGTAGCCTATTTGCGTGAGTACGCCTTCCGGATGGCGGCTTTGATGGATTGAGTGCCCATTGCGTAATACTCGATCAACTCCGTAGGATCGCCCGATTGTCCGAATTGGTCGTGTACCCCGATGAATTCGATCGGGACCGGATGTGTCTGCGCGACGATCTCGGCCACGCGGGAACCCATCCCGCCGTGGATCTGATGCTCTTCGACGGTTACGATGGCTCCGCACTCGCGCGCCGCGGCGGCGATCGCCGCCTCGTCCATCGGCTTGACCGTGTGGTTGTTTACCACGCGCGTATCGATTCCGTCTTCGCGCGCGATCTCGTCGGCGGCGATGAGCGCGTTGTAGAGCAAAATCCCGCACGCAACGATCGCAACGTCGCTGCCGTCGCGAAACGTTTGCGCCCTACCGATTTCAAACGGGGTGTCTGGCGTGGTGACGATTGCCGATTTGTCGCGAGCGAAACGTAAATACGCCGGCCCGATTGTTTCCGAGAGGGCGAGCGTCGCCTTCTTGGTTTGCACCGAGTCGCACGGCACGACGACCGTCATGTGCGGAATCACGCGCATGATCGCAATATCTTCAATCGCCTGATGGGTAGCCCCGTCGGGACCAACGGAAACGCCGGCGTGCGCGCCCGCAATTTTTACGTTGGTTTCGTTGAGCGCCATGATCGTGCGGACTTGTTCCCAAGAGCGGCCGGGATTGAACATCGCATACGACGCAATCCACGGAATCTTTCCGGTGGCGGCAAGGCCCCCCGCCATCGCAACGAGCATTTGCTCGGCGACTCCGATTTCGAGATATTGCGCGGGGTGCGCGTTCTTAAAACCTTCCATGCGCGTCGATTCCGCAAGGTCGGCGCAAATCGCCAGCACGTTCGGGTTGCGCGTTCCGGCTTCGATGAGACCTTCGCCAAAACCGTTGCGCGTCGGCACTTGCTTGATTTCGGCCTTGTTGCGATAGTCGACGAGATGCATCGCCTGCGCGGCGTGATCGATAACTTCGGTACTAGACATTCTCGAGAATCCTCGTCCGCTCGGCTTGGAGTTCTTGTAGCGCCTTTTCGCTCTGTTCGGCATTGGGCGGCTTACCGTGCCACGTATAGTCGCCTTCCATAAAACTCACGCCCTTGCCCGGGACGGTGTGAGCGACGATCACTTGAGGCTTCCCTTTGACCAGCTTTGCTTTTTGTGCGGTCTCGACGAACTCAGCCATGTTGTTTCCGTCGCACTCAAGCACTTCCCAATTGAACGCGCGATACTTATCCGCAAACGGCTCGAGCGGCATGATATCTTCGGTGCTTCCGTCGATTTGAATGAAGTTACGGTCAACGATGCACGTGAGATTGTCGAGTCTAAACTTTCCGGCGGTCATCACGGCCTCCCAGTGCAATCCGCATTGATGCTCGGCATCGGAGGTCACGACGTAAACCCGCCAATCTTTCTTATCGAGCTTCGCGCCGACCGCCATACCGGTTCCCTGCGCGAGACCTTCGCCGAGCGGCCCCGATGTGGTTTCGAGCGCCGGTAGCCTCACGCGCTCAGGGTGACCTTGCAGCCGCGATCCGAACTTGCGCAGCGTCAGCAGCTCCTCCACCGGAAAATAGCCGAAGTTTGCCATCGCGGAGTAACGCACCGGGGCGATATGACCGCACGAGAGCAGCAACCGGTCGCGATCGGGCCATGCGGGATTCTCGGGGTCGTGCCGTATGATGGCGCCGTAGAGCGCCGCGAAAACGTCGGACATATCGAGCGGGCCGGCGGAATGGCCGGAGCCCGCGGCGTGAAGCGATCGAATGATCCCCTGGCGGATGTCGTTGGCTTTGAGCTCCAGCTCCCGCAGGCGTTCGTCGGAAAGGCTATGCATAAAGCCCCTTATACCAAAGCTTTCACCGTCGCCCCTAGCGGTAACGTCGAATTTCCGGGCGACCGCGCCGCTTGCCGCGCAGTTTCGACGCGATGGCAGGTAACGCAGAGGGTTTCCAAGTTGGCGAGATGATGGACGCAGCTTAGACGACCGTGGCGGCCGACGGCGGGCTCAATGTGATTGACTTCGAGGCGCGCCGTTTTGCGGGTTTTGCGCCACTCGGGCGTTCCCCGTTTCGGCGGCTTGTGCCCGCAGCGTTTGCAGCGATATTTGTCGCGGCGCTTCGCCGTTCGGCGCGCAAGCGTCCACCAGTGGTTGGCCCAAAACGCGGTCGCGCACCGATCGCTGCACCACGCGCGACGACGTTTCGGCAATTCGGAACCGCACCATCTGCAGCCGGCGCCCGCGCTATTCGCAAGCGCGCAGGCCGCGAGGACGGCAACGCTTTTGCTCGGACTAACGGCTACGGCCACGGCGCGAAGAGGACCACGAACACGGCGCGGCCCGACAGGCGAGCGAGCATTTCGCTCATACGAGTTCGAAGACGCGAGATTCTCCACCCCCGGAGGAGGGGCACTTCCCCCAGGGGCGCTGCTGCGTCGCCCCGAACCCGCGAGGGTTCAATATAAAGAGCAAAACAACAAGAAATTAGGAGTAACTGTGCCCGAAACCGTGACCTTAGAGGTCGGCGGGCGCACGATGATCATCGAAACCGGCGAACTTGCGAAGCAGGCCAACGGCTCTGCTCTCGTTCGCTACGGTGAACAAAACGTCGTGCTCTGCGCCGTCACCGCCTCCGCAAAACCTCGCGAAGGCATCGACTTTTTCCCACTCACCTGCGATTTTGAAGAAAAGATGTACGCAGCCGGTAAGATTCCGGGCGGCTACATCAAACGCGAAGGGCGTCCGCCCGAGCACGCCGTGCTCAGTTCGCGTCAAATCGATCGCCCGATCCGTCCGCTCTTTCCCGAGGGGTTCCGCAACGACGTGCAAGTCGTCGCGACGGTGCTCTCGATCGATCCCGAACTCGACGCCGACGTTCTCGGCGTGTGCGCGGCCGGCGCAGCCCTCGCGCTCTCCGATATTCCGTTCGACAAAACCGTCGCATCGGTTCGCGTCGGTCGAGACGAAGACGGCGAGTACATCGCCAATCCGACGTTGCCGCAGTATGTTACCGGCGGCATGGACATCATCGTCGCAGGAACTGCCGACGCGGTCATGATGGTCGAAGGCGGCGGCGACGAAATTAGCGAGGAAGAGTTCCTCGACGCCGTTGCGTTCGCGCATGCCGAAATCAAGAAGATCGTCAAAGCGATCGATCAACTGGCAAAAAAACACGGCAAAAAGAAACGCGCATATCCGTTGCTTACGATCAATCCGGATCTCGATAAGTGGGTCCGCAAATCGTTTGCAAAAGACGTTGCCAAAGCCATGCGCGTTACCGAGAAAGGCGCGCGCGAGGAAGCGTTCTCGAAACTCAGCCGCGACGAAGCACTCGCGCGCTGCGGAAAGAAAGACGACGACATCAAGGCGTTGCTCGAAAATCCCGCCTACGCAAAAGACTTCGGCAAGATCGTTAAATCGATGGAAGAAGACGAGCTTCGCACGATGGTCGTCGACGAAAAGATTCGTCCCGACGGCCGCAAGCCAAACGAAATTCGCCCGATTTGGAGTAAGGTACACTACGTGCCGCGCGTCCACGGTTCGGGCGTTTTCACGCGCGGGCAAACCCAAGTCTTCACCGCCGCAACGCTCGGTTCGACGAGCGATGCGCAACGTCTCGACGGCATCGTCGCGCTCGAAGACAAGCGCTACATGCATTTCTACAACTTTCCGCCGTTTTCGGTCGGCGAAACGCGCCCGATGCGTGGACCGGGGCGCCGCGAAATCGGTCACGGTGCGCTCGCCGAACGCGCGCTCCTTCCCGTGCTTCCGGCGAAGGAAGAGTTTCCGTACACCTTGCGTCTCATGAGTGAAGTGCTTGAGTCGAACGGCTCGTCCTCGATGGCCTCGGTGTGTGGTTCCTCGCTCGCGCTCATGGACGCAGGCGTGCCGATCAAGGAACACGTCGCCGGCGTTGCGATGGGCTTGGTTCTTAAGGGTAAGGATTACGCAATCCTCACCGACATTCAGGGCCTCGAAGATGCGCTCGGCGAGATGGATTTCAAGGTAGCCGGCACCAAAGCGGGCATCACAGCGATCCAGATGGACATCAAGGTGCAAGGCATCACGATCGACATTATGCGCGAAGCGATGGCGGAAGCGAAAAAATCGCGCTTCTTCATCATCGACAAACTCGCCGAAACGATCGCCGAACCGCGCAAGGAACTCTCGAAGTTCGCGCCGCGCATGATCGTCATCAAGATCAATCCCGACAAGATCAAAGACGTCATCGGTCCCGGTGGAAAGATCATCAACAAGATCATCCAAGAAACCGGCATCGAAAAGATGGATATCGAGGACGACGGCACCGTTTTCATTACGTCACTCGACGGGGAAAGCGGCGAAGCCGCCAAGACGATGGTCGAAAATATCACCAAAGACATCGTAGTCGGCGAAACGTACACCGGCGTCGTCACGCGCGTCATCGCAATCGGTGCGTTCGTGCAGATTCTCCCCGGAAAAGAAGGCCTCGTTCACATCAGCCAACTCGCGCCGCAGCGCGTCGAGAAAGTTGAAGACGTCGTCAAAGTCGGCGATGAGATTCAAGTCAAAGTCATGGAAGTCGACAGCCAGGGCCGCGTGAATCTTTCTCGCAAAGCTCTGCTTCCCGGCGGAGACACGGGCGGACGCGGTGACAGCGGACGCGGCGGCGGCGGCAACGGTGAATTCCGTCCCCGCCCGCGCGAAGCGCAACCACATCCCGAAGCACAGCCACATCCCGACGAAGAACCCGCCTCAGCCGCCCCAAGCGGCGAAGGCGCGCCGCCGATGCGTCGACGCCGACGTCCTCCGGGCCGTCGCGAAGACTAGCCGCTCGAATCGCAGAAGAATGGGCTCGCAGCAACGCGAGCCCATTCCTTCATGGCGCTCCGGCTACACATCGATCGATGGCGTCACGGTTACGGACTCGTTAGCGCCGCGAAGAGTCGTGGAACGATGAAATACGGATCAATGCCGCTTCCGTCGTTCGTGAGAATGATGATGTCGGTGTCGTCGTTCGGGAACGTGGCGTTCATCGTTTGAAAGCCGCCGAGCGCGCCGTCGTGCCAAATGTAAAGATGACCGCTGAGCGTACTGATGAACCAGCCGTCCGCGTACGTTCCATATGACTGCGGAAAACGTCCGGGCGCGAACATTTGCGCGAGCGTTGCCTGCGAAAAAATGCCCGGCGCACGGACGGCACGGTCCCAGAGTTCAATATCGCCGACGCTGGACGTAAGGCCACCGGGTCCCGCAAGCCACTGAAGGTTCCACTGCCACGTGCGCTGCGGACCGGAGCCGTGGTCGCCGTAGCCGAGCGCCAGATCCATCGTGCCGGGCGCGGGATAGCCTTGTTGCGTGTGGGTCATTCCAAGCGGCCCAAAAATGCGCTGCGTTAAAAACGCTCCGAGCGGTTCGCCGCTCACCTTTGCAACGATGGCGCCGAGCAAGAGGTAATTCGTGTTGCTGTATTCGTACGCCGTTCCGGGAGCGAAATCGAGTGGAAACGTCGCGAGTTGATCGACGATCGGCTGATAGTTCGTTTGTCCGCTTGCCATGAACGCAAGATATGATGTCGAGAAATCGGGATATACGCCGAAATTATTGTAATCGACGAAACCGCTGCTGTGATGCAGCAGCTCCGCGAGCGTCAAGACGCCGGCGTCCGGCAGCGAGGGGAAATACTTTGAAACCGGATCGGTGACCGAGAGTTTGCCGTCCTGCGCCAGCAAAAGAATTGCGGCGGCGGTAAACTCTTTGCTGACCGACGCAAGGTCGAAATCGGTGTTCGCATCGGGCGCGAAGGCTCCGCGCGTCGTCCCAAGGAGCACGTCGGGCTGGACGATGCCCCAGTAGTTGGTGCCGAAGAAATTATCGGGCAATCCGCGGTCGCGAAAACCATAGCCGTGCGTGTAAACGGCGACGCCGTGCCGAAAGATCCCGACCTCAACTCCCCAACCGCCGCCGATGTTTTGATTGACGATCGTATCAAACTTTGACGACGACGGAACCGGCATCGGCTGCTCGGTTGAGGTGGGAAGCGGGCCACCCCCTCCGCCTCCACAGGCCACCGCGGCGAAGAGCGCACACAGTGCAACGCCGTGCGCGACGCGCATACGCCGGATCGATTGTGCCGTGATCATCGGGTCCTGCTTTCGTATGCGCTACACGCTTCGCTCGGCGAAGTTGTGACTGTCTCGAAGCGCATCAAGCGGGAGCGGCCGACCGAAAAACGGCATCCGGACGTCGCTTAAAAACGTAGCCCCAGTCGCAGCGTTCGAACGCCGTTTGGGCGTTCGGTCGCAAGAAACCAGGATGCCTGCCGGCCGAGAGCACCGTTGATCGATCCGTCGAAATGCGGGTCGGGCATTCCGTCGCGAAGATCCCGGCGCAAAATCACGTCGATGCTGAAATCGCCGTTTTGGTATGTAGCCCACGTCGAACCGAACGAGGCGGGAGTGAACTGCGTGTCGGCGTCGCGCAGCGTCCACGTGCGAAGACTTATCTTCGGGGAAACCTGCCATGCGATCGACACGCCCGCGCTCCCACTCTTTGTCCCCGCGGTATCTTGAAAGCGAAGCGCCGTTAGCGAAACGCTCAACCGGTGCGCGTCGCTCACCGAAAGCGTACTTTCGAGCGCGTTGTTTTGATCGATCGTAATCGGCGCACCGGGGATCGCATCGTAGGCCACCGCAAAGACCGGCAACGTGTAGCCGCTTCGCGTACTCGCTTCGAGCGAAACCGTATCCGACGGCCGCCACGTTGCCGAGAAAACCCCATCGTGCGCGCTCGCAGGCGACGATGTCGTAGCGTCGTACGAATCGTACGAAACGGCGTCGGTTCCGAGCGCCGCCGTGAACGAAAATTGCGGCTCGTCATACGTCGCGCCGGTAACGAGTCGCGTTTGTCCGAGCCTGGTTTCGCCCGCGCTTCGCCGCAGATCCACGAGTGCGAACGGCGAGAACGCCGAGCGCGCCCGGATCGAAGCGCGGGCGTCGACGTCACTCCAAACAACGTCTGCGGGATACTTCGGCGAGTCGTACCAGTACGTGCCGCGATCTGCGCTCAAAACGGCGGCGATATCCGCGCCCGACGTGCGTTCAGCGGCTAATCGCGCCGATGAAAACGAGCTCCCGTATCCCCAATCACCCGGCAAATCTTGTAAGCCCCGGCCGAGACCAACCGATGCCGATCCCGCAAGTGTGGACGTGCGGAAATCCGCGCGCGCGTCGGCTCGCGAGCGCATGTCGTCGCCGAGCGTGCTCGAAGTTGCGGCGGTGCTCTCGAGAGTACCGGATCCGAGCGCGGCCTTGAGCGCGCCGCCCGCGCCGACCGCGATAAGCTGCGATCCGCCGGTCGTATCGACGACGAACGTTCCCGCATCGGCGGTGTCGCCGTAGAGATACGCATCCTGCGAACGCCGCAATGCGATACTCGATGCATCGTAATTGGGAATCGTTGAGTACGGCGAAGCGTTGCTCTCGATATCATAGTTCGCCACGCCATTGAGAAGCAGCAGCCCGCCGTGTCCCGAAACGCGGCGGTCGTCGAGATGCGGGCCTTCGATGGAAACGGCGGATTGCGAACGTAGCACGAAGGGAGTGAGCGAGAGCGCGGACTCCACATCCGCGTACGGGAGGCGCGCGAGGTCGTCGCCGGTTGGAACCTCGGAGCGAACGGCATCGTACCGATGCACGATTGCGACGACGGTGCCGTCCGCGCCGACGCGCAAACGCGCGCGCACACAAAATTTGCACTCGATCTCGACCTCGTCCGCATGCGCGTCGAGGATCGCGAAGGTGCCGTCCGAGGCGGTGGTCGCGCGTGCTAGGCGCTGCGCCCCTGCGTAAGCCTGAACCCGGGCCCCGGCAATCGGGACGCCGTGCTGGTCCCGCACGGTGCCTGCGATGAGGCCTGGGTCCGCCGGGGCGGCGGCAAGCCAGGCGAGCGCCAGCACCGAAACCACGAGGCGGTTCATCGATTCTTCAGAAATTCGGCTATAATCATGGTGATGTCACGGCGCGTCGTCTCGCATATCGTCCTCATCGGCTTGCTCCTTCTCGGCGCGCTTAGCCTCCGTACGGCGTTTGCCGGCGCGGATTCGCTCACCACAATCGACGCCGCATCGCTGCTACCCTCGGAAACGCCCGAACTCCTCGGGCCGATTAACGAAACCGGTCGCACGGGATGGGCCTGTCGTCCCGAACAAGCGGCGTCCGCAAAGGCGCCGGCCTCCGCCGAATTGCCGCTCGCCGATTCGCGCTGACCTCCGCATGAAGCTGCGTAA
>JBDTFK010000019.1:0-3093 GCA_039937995.1 Vulcanimicrobiaceae bacterium
GCATCATGCCGATCACCGGCATCCCGCTGCCCTTCATGTCGTACGGCGGCTCGGCGGTACTGACCGACTTCGCCGCCATCGGCGTCTTACTCAACATCGATCTGCAGCGCGACAAGCTGGAGTTTTAAGCGGCAGCAGCCGGGTGTCGACGGATACACCAAGCGGGTGGTCGTTTGTTTTTGCCCTCGGGTGGCGGTCCTAAATAGCTAACGCATGGGCGATTTCGGAAAAAAGCCCCTAGACGGGCTAAGTTCACTTGGCTTGTTAGCTTTTATACGGTATAATTCATCCGTGATAGAGGGACTTTTAGCTGTTTTAAGGCCGCGGCGGCTGGACCTAGACCTCCGGCAGAAGCAGGTCGCCGAGCGCATCGGGACCACTCAAACGAATTACTCGGAACTTGAGCGGGGCAAGCGCGATCCACGCTTGAGCACGCTTCAAAATATTGCGAGAGCTCTGTGTTTGGAAGTGATGCTCGTACCCGCGGAACTCGTCGACGCCGTAAATAGTCTTACCGGCCACGGGATTGCTCCCGAAGAAAAGACACTCTTCTTCGCGGACCCTGACTAATGCAACACGCCCTGGAGATATTTCTCGGCGACCGCCACGTTGGGACGGTAACGAACCTCTCGAGCGATCACAACGTTTTCGTCTTCGATTCGTCCTATGTTGCCGATCGCGAATGCCCCATCCTTAGCCTCGGCTTCTTCAATGCTAAGAGCGAGTTGTTTACGCCGGCTCGCACACCTCAGATGCGGCTCCTTCCATTCTTCGCGAACCTGTTGCCCGAAGGCCACTTACGCCAATATCTAAGCGCACGCGCACGCGTGAATCCCATGCGCGACTTCCCGCTCTTGTGGCTGCTTGGAGAAGATCTTCCCGGCGCAGTCATCGCACGCCACGCAGAGGGCATCCCGGAGCCGCAATACGATCCCCCTGTCATCTCGCAGGAACTGCTGGGTGACCCGAATGTTCCTAAATTTTCGCTCGCCGGCGTTCAGCTAAAATTTAGCGCAATATGCGAGGCTGCCGGGGGGCTCACGATCCCTACGCATGGCAAGGGCGGCAACTGGATTGTCAAGCTACCCTCAACGACGTACGCTCTGGTCCCAGAAAATGAATTCACGATGCTCGCCTTCGCACGGCGCGTGGGGATTGACGTACCGGAAATCGGTCTCGTCGAGCCGGATAGCGTCGCACGGATGCCACCAGAGGTCCGCACGGATCTCGGAATGGCCATGTTCATCAAGCGATTCGACCGTGATGGGCAGAACCGGATCCACGTCGAAGACTTCGCGCAGATCTTCAATCAGTATCCGGCAGACAAATACAAGAACGTCAGCTACGCGAACATACTAGCCGGCATCTGGCGGACAATGGGTGAAGAACAGACAAAAGAATTCGTTCGGAGACTGATTTTTTCAATCGGCATCGGCAATGCCGACATGCATCTAAAGAACTGGAGCGTGATTTATCGCGACGGGAAGACGCCAACGCTAGCTCCGGCTTACGACTACGTTTCTACGATCGTTTACATTCCGAGCGACAAACTGGCCCTGACAATTGCTGGAACGAAGGATTGGGGCAACATTTCAGTTGACCTTCTCGAGAGATTTGCTCGCCGGGCGGCCGTTCCAAGCGGCGTCGTCGTGCGCTCGGCCCGCGAAATGGTCGACCGCATGAAAAGTGAATGGGCGAACTTGAACGAGGCAAGTCTCCTTCCAACTCGATTCGTCGATGAACTCGACCTGCACGTTCGTGGCATTCCACTCTTTACGGATCGCGAGCGTTCGCTACCGCTGCGCTCTGCTGAGGCGAGAGAGGCTACGGAGGACGAGATTGCGTAGCCGTTCGGGCGGGCGCTAGGTACCGAACGAGAAACCGCCGGAGCCACAGCGCTTCTTGAACGCGGCTTTGGCGCTCGCTTTTATATCGGCGTTGCCGCTACCGGCTTGCTCGATCAATTGCACCTCTTCGGGCGAGAGCGCCGGATCGTAACGCGTCAGGCCGACGATCACCTTGTCGGCCAGGCCGAAGCGTTGCGCGGTTTTCTCGAGCGAACCGAGGTGCATTTGCTCGACGACCACCGACGAGCCGCCGTCGTGATTCAAGAGGAAAGCTCCGGTCATGCCGGTACCGTTGCCGGTCTCACCACCGGGAAGTTGCACTTTCAACGCACCCGGCATGTGCTGGACGTACCATCCGACGACTTTGTCTGCTGAATCGCCGGAACGATACACGATCGGCGTCACCTTGTGCGCGCAGACGGTGATCGTTCTCATGAACGAGCTTGCGAATTTGGTGGCGCCGGGATAGACCGGTAAGGCCGCGACCGTGACCGAGCCGGCGGTGGCAGCCCGCGTGCCTGTCGGGCTGGCCGCGGTGGACGATTCGCCGGAGGTCGACCCCGACTTGCCGGACGATTCCGACTTGCCGCTGCAGCCTGCGATCGCCACAACCAGGCCGAGCGCGAGAACAAGGGATCGTTGCATGCAAGCTCCTCGTTGAGACGGTAAACAAGAGATGGCTCTCTTCGCCAATTGTCGTCAAGCCCCGTGCCGCCGGCGTGCGAACGCTAGCGTTATTTGAGCCGAATTCCGGTGCCGATGCCGAGGTAGTTGAACTTCGTGCCGCCGACGGGCGTGAAGCTGACGCCGTACTCCACGTCGAGTTCGAGATAGGGACCGAGCAGTTTCTGGAGGCCGAAGTCGGTGAAGACGTGGCCGCCCTGATCGGGGGCGAGTTTCGATTGGCCCACAAGTTCGGCATAGAACTGGTAGGCGTGCGGGATCTGCGCCGTGAGCACGAACGATGGGATGAAGGCGCTATAGCGCGCGCGATTGCCGGCGGCGCCGTAACCCGAAAGATCGGCGCCGGTCAGCGTGGTGCCAAGGCCGACCGCCGGGCTCGCTGCGTAGCTGATATCGACGTCGAGCGTTTGCGTGGGCGCGCCGCTCGAGTAGCCGCCCGTCCCGGTCGCGGCGGTGAAGAGCCCGTCGACGCCGTACGTGAATCGCCCGCGTTGCGGTAACTCGTACTTGAAGCCGAGCCCAAGGTCGGACGAACCGGTCTGCAGTCCGTTCGCCGTTCGTA
>JBDTFK010000020.1:0-2692 GCA_039937995.1 Vulcanimicrobiaceae bacterium
GTCACGTCTACGTCCGCGCAAACGACATATGCCACATGCCTGAAGACCGATTGAACGACGTGCGCCGCAAGATCGCGTTGTCGTTTCAGTTCGCGGCATTGCTCGACAGCATGACCATCGGCGATAACGTCGCGTTGCCGCTTCGCGAACACACGCATTTACCCGATCGTGAAATTCAAAAAATCGTTGTGGACGCCCTCGATTCGGTTGGGCTTTCGCATACGTACGACAACCTGCCAAGCGAGCTTTCCGGCGGAATGCTGAAGCGAGCCGGATTTGCGCGCGCGATCGTCACGCGACCGGAGCTCGTTCTCTACGACGAACCGACAACGGGTCTCGACCCCATCGTGACGCATCTCATCACGGATACGATCGTCCGGTTGCGCGAGAAACTCAACGGCACCGCAGTCGTTATCTCGCACGATCTGCAGTCAATCTTTATGATGGCCGACTACGTGGCGATGCTCTTCGAAGGCGCGATCATTGCGTACGGCACCGTTGACGAGATCAAACGCTCGGTAAACCCGATCGTCCAGCAGTTCTTGCAAGGGTCCGAGGTCGGCCCAATCCCGATTTGACCCGGGAATCACATCCCCGGGGAGAAAACTAGGGTACCGATGACCAGGCAGGCACAAGTCGGAGCATTCGCATTACTCGCAATCCTGCTGCTCTTCGGCGTTTTCTACGTGATTACGGACTTCGGCACGCGCCATACGGGCTATCGCGTGGGCATCCACTTTCAGTCGGCCGCCGGCCTTCACGCCGGGGCGCTCGTCTATTTTAGCGGCGTTACGGTCGGCAGCGTCGATTCAATCACCCTTTTGCCCGACAACACCGTCGACGTGATTCTCGCTGTCAATCGCGACGTCGATATCCCGCGGGAGTCTCGTTTCCTTATACAAGCGCCCCTAACCGGCGATCCGAACCTCATCATTGTGCCTCCGGTTCCCAAACCCCGTGAACCCGGAACGCTCGGGCCGACGCCCGCGCCGCCGGCCATTGCCGTGTTGGAACACCGGGTTTTGCCGATCGAGGAACAACCCCAAGGGACAAACACGGCCACGATCGCCGATCTCCTCGAGCAGGGGCAAGGCGAAATAAAACGCGTCGATGCGATGCTTGCGGACTTGGCGGAGCGCGAACCGAAATTGCTCGCGTCGCTGCAAGAGACCCTCAACAACGCAAACGAACTCACCGTGACGGCGAAAACGACGATGACGTCCGTAGCGTCGCAGTTGCAAACGAGCTTGGCGCAAGCGAGCAACAATCTCGTCGCGCTCACCAGCACGCTCAACGACACGACGCAGCTCAATTCTAAGCGGATAACCGACATTCTGACGCAGTTCGATCAGACCTCGCATGCCCTCAACGCATCGATGGTCTCACTGCAAGGTTTAGCTACAAACAAGAACCTCAAGTCGAATCTGATCGAGACGACCCAAAACATCGCCGATACAACGAAAACGATTGCCGACCTTACAAAAGATCTCCGCACGATTACCGGCGATCCGCAAACGCAGGCGCAGTTAAAGAATACGATTGCGAATCTCGACGCGACGCTGCAGCGCGCAAACTCGCTCCTGGGCTCGTTCGGTGGAACGAGCAACGTGTACGGAGTGGACACCGCCGCGACTCCGTATCCGTCGGCCCCGGGCGCTACACCCTATCCGTTTTTATCGCCGCCGCCGGCCGGCGCGACGCCGTTTCCCACACAGCGTAATGGCGGCCTCACCGCACAGCAAATCCGGCTCAAGGAGCGCTTGAGCCGCATTGCGCGCAATCTCATTGCTATTCAAATACGCGTCAGCCAACTTTCGATCGAAAAAGTTACGAGCGCGAGCCCGCTCTTCACCTCCGATCGGGGGCCACAGAGCGACGTGAACGCGATTCTCTTCCCGCGATCGGCTACATCGGCGATTATCGGAGCCAACGACATCGGGCATTACACGACGGTAAATGCTGCCTTCGTGCAATCGCTCAATTCGAACATTCGCGTAGGCGGCGGAATCTTATACTCGCGCCTAGGTCTGATCGGCCAGTACAATGCGCGCCTCTTCGGCCTTGAAGGCCGCTTCTACGATCCGCGTCATCCCACGCTCGACGTCTACGGCAACGTCAATCTCGCACACGGTCTGCAACTCTTCGTCGGACAGCGCGACCTCAATCACGCCGACGGCCGCACCGTGTTCGGAGTACAAGCGCAGTTTCCATAGTGAGCGAGAGCAAACTCAAAGTCGGCATCATCGGCGCAGGATCGATGGGAACGCTTTTCGGTTTTCATCTTGCGGCCGCGTGCGACGTAACGATACTCGATACGAACGAGAGCCTCCTGACGTCCATTGCGCGTAGCGGCCTTGCGGTCAACTCGGAACGAGCGCGGAAGGTCGCAATCGCGCGCAACCCGCGCGACCTGTTCACCTCGCAGGTGCTCTTTCTCTTCGTCAAAGCGGTCGATACGCTTCGCGCGCTGCGTCCGTTCGCCGGAGAACTCAATCCTGCGACCCCCATCGTCTCGTTGCAAAACGGCGTCGGAAACGAAGACGCGATCAAGACGGCACTCGGCGGCGCGGTACCCGTTGTCCTCGGCATCACGACGGAATCGTCGTTGACAACAGCACCTGGTCGGGTTCGCAGCTCGGAAGAGGGTAACACGATCCTCGGATCGACCTCCGCCGCGCCGGCCACCTCGCGG
>JBDTFK010000021.1:0-4263 GCA_039937995.1 Vulcanimicrobiaceae bacterium
AACCGGGCGAACTCAGCCCCACGCAACTACGCGCGCTCGAAACGCTCGCGCAAGCGCTCTTCGCCGTCCTGGAAGCGCGCCGTCGTTTCCGCACGCTCTTCGATGCGGTTAACATCGACGTTCTCGCGATCGACCCGAAGGAGGGAACCATCGTTTTCGCCTCCCGGGGCGCACGCATGCGCCTTGGGTACTCACTTGCCGAGCTTTCCGGCATTCCGATCGGCGACGTCATGCCCGCCGTTTCGCTGCACGATATTCGCGAATTCGGGCAGCGGGCGCGTACCGGCGACGAAATCGTTCGCGAGGTAGAATTGCGCCGCCGCGACGGTACGTCGTATCCCGTGGAATTGCGGATCGATATAACGTACGATCAGAACGAAGAACGCGTTCTGGCAATTGCGCTCGATCTCACGCGAAGCAAAGCGCAGGAGCAAGAGATCAGCCTTCTCCTTGGAGCGATCAACGTCGCGGGCGACGTCATCCTTGTGTACCGTGCGAACGAGCGGGGCGAGTTGGAACTCGCCTATATGAACGACGCCTACACGCACCAATCCGGCTACTCGCGGGAAGAAGCCATCGGCCGCAGCTTGGAGTCGTTTCGCGCGGCGATGCCCGATGACGAAGGCATGCGCGCGGTGCGCGGCGCCATCGAGAGCGCAACCCCGGTTCAAGCCGAGATCGTGAGTTACCGTAAAGACGGTTCGACGTTTTGGAATCAAGTCACGATGCATCCGATCCTCGAGCCCGGCGGGCGCGTTACGCACTGGATATCGATCGAACGCGATATTACGGAAGAAGTCAACCGCCAATCCGCGCTTGCCGAAGAGCACGACCGGCTGCTCGCGCTCACGCTGGCCGCGCGCCGTCTCTTCACCGCGCTCGACGCGCGCTCGCTCGTGGAAACGGTGCGCAATGTCGTCCGCGAGTTGCTCTCGGCGCACGCCCGGGTTCTTGCGGTATCGCAAGACGGGCGCGCGATCGAGGTGCAAGAACTTGGACCGGTCGACTGGACCGACGCATTTCGCGACGACCTCGTCGCGCAATCCATCCAGTATCACATGCGCGTGATCGGCGAAGGGCAGGACCGCGCGATAACGTTTGTCGGGCGCTTCGGCGACGCAAGTTACGTCCTCGAACTTCGTCCGCATGCCTCGCACCTTTTGCGCAATACCGACCTCTTCGTTTTCGATTTGATCGCGGAATATTTTTCCGTGGCCGCACGCAATGTAACCCTCTACCACGAACTCGACGAGCGGCGGAGCGCGGTGCTCGAGTTGAGTCAAACGAAGAGCGACCTTATCGCGATGCTCGCACACGACTTCCGCGGCCCGTTAACGACGATCGTCGGATTCGCGGATCTTGCCGGCGAAGTCGGCGACATCAACGAAGAGCAGCAAGAATTTCTTGGTACGATCAAGCGCTCCGCAATGCAACTCGCGGAACTTGCGACCGATACGCTCACGCTCTCCCGCCTGGAGCGCAACGAAGTGTCGTTGCAAGTCGACGACGTCGATCTTGAAGCGTTGCTGCGCGCGATCATTTCGCAATTGGCGGACCGGAGAGAAGTCATTCTTCACGTCAACGGAGACGGCCACATTGCGGGCGATAGCGATCGCTTGCGCCAAGTGTTTGCAAATATCATCGACAACGCGATCAAATATTCGCCGGGCGGGGACCCACCCGAAGTGACGTTAACCGGGAGCGACACCGAGGTAACGGTCAGCGTCAGCGATCGCGGCATCGGCATTCCCGCGGGCGAACTCACGCGCGTCTTTGACCGTTTTTCGCGCGCCGCAAACGCGCGAAAAATGCGCATCCCGGGAACCGGGTTCGGGTTGTTCCTTACGAAGCAACTCGTGCAGTTGCATGGAGGCACGATCGCGATTGATAGTGTCGAAGGAAAAGGAAGCGTTATTACTGCCACGCTGCCGCGCCGCGTTATCCGGCGATCGGCTCCGCGTACCATCGTGGTGCTCGATCGCGAGCGCGATCGTTCGTTTCTCGCGTATGGCATTCGAGAGGCCGGATACCGGGCGATTACGGCGGCAAACCTCAACGAAGTGCTTGCAATAGCCGACGCGCAACCGGTCGATGCGCTAATTCTTTCTGCGCCCGAAGACGATTTGAATACCGCAGCGGCTGCGCAATTCCGCGTGTTCGGGCGGGAGCGTGCGATCCCGATCGTGGCGATCAGCAACCGCGTCATTCCCCGTCTCGGCGCCTCCGTGACGTTGCCGCGGCCTGCGCTCGCCGGCGACGTGATCGCCGCGCTCGATTTGCTGCTCGGTTCCTCTACGCTGTAATGCGATGTGGAGCGCTATAGACGTTCGCGCGCCTTCCGCGCACGAAGCCCAGCAGCGTCACGTTGAAGCGCCGCGCCAACTCGACCGCGAGACTACTGGGAGCCGATACTGCGCATACGATCGGAATGCGTGCGACTGCCGCCTTTTGCACGATTTCGTAGCTCGTACGGCCGCTCACGCATAGTATCGTCTTGCTCAGCAGACGGTCCTCGATCGTCGCCCAGCCGGTGAGTTTATCGACGGCGTTGTGTCGCCCCACGTCCTCGCGCACTTCAACGAGCGTTCCGTCGGTTTGAAATAGCGCTGCGGCGTGCAAGCCGCCGGTGTTCGAAAAGATGCGCTGACCTTCGCGCATGCGATCGGGAAGGTCGTACATCAGCGCGGCGGCTACGCGAATGTCGTCGTCAATCGGTGCCAATCCGCGTTCGGCGAGCGCGTCGAGGCTCGCGCGGCCGCACACCCCGCACGAGCTGTTGATCGTAAAGCGGCGCACGAACTGCTCGAGTGAGGGAAGGCCGGGGTCCCGCAGGGCGATGTTGACGATGTTGAAGCGCTGCTCTTCCTCGATTCTCTTATCGACGCAGTAGCTCAAGCCCGCGAGCTCCTCACGCGACCGGATGATCCCTTCGCCGAGCACGAAACCGGCGGCGAGTTCGAAATCGTTTCCAGGAGTTCGCATCGTGACGGCGAGCGTTTGCATTGCGTCCCCCGCAACGATCCGCAGCTCGAGCGGCTCTTCGGTGACGACGCGATCGAATTTCGTCGCGACGCAATCCCGATCGTACGTCCGGACCTCGATCTCGGTCGTCGTCATGCCGGTTGGCGAAATGCCGCGCGGGGGTTTTGCGCCGATAGCTTCCCCGCCTCGATCAGACATTCGCGAAAAATATACCCGCCAACGAGCGTGAGCGCCGAGGACAACAGGGTGCGCGCGGTATCGACCGGCTTGGGGAGTTTGACGATATTGCCGGCCAGGTTGAGCGCGATCGGCGCAAGAGCTCCCGCGAGCAGCGTGTACGTTCGCAAACGAAGTCCGCGCTCGCGCGTAAACATCGGGTCGCCGTACGGCCCGGCGTGGCGGCGGAAATCGAAGAGGATAAGAATCTCGAGCGCGCCGGCGACCATTTCGAGGCGTTCGAGTTTTGGAAGGACCGTTCGATTGCCCCCGAGCGAGCTGATGAGGCTCGCGAGCGCGCACGCGCTCGCTGCGCCCGACGCGACGCACGCGGCGGGAATGTGCCGCTTTCCCGAAGACCACAGAGGATTTGCCGTTGCCGAAAGCAACACGCCCGTGTAACCGGACATGAATGCGCCGAGCAGCGCTTGAACGCCGGAGAGTGCATTCGGCGACGCATGCCTTAGCCATGACGGAACGACGCGCATCTCGGCGAGTTCGCGAAGGGCGTTGGCCCCGGACGCACCCGAGTAGAGCACGAGCCCCCATACGCCGAGCGACATCGGTGATTTACCTTTCACGATGCGCATCATATTGAGAAAACGTTCGGGGCGGCCGAGGTGCGAAATGAGCAGCGCCGGATTTACGGCCGCCAAGACAAATGACGAAAAACGAGCCGAACGGCGCAACCTGCGCTCGCCGTCTTTGCGCGGATCGCAAAGCAGCGCTACAAGGCCGAGACCGCCCATGATGCCGCCGAGAAAAAGATAGGTTACGACGTTCCATTCCCAATGCGGCCCCTTGAGCATCGGACGGTCGAAGTACGTCGGTGAAGCCGGGAATTCGTCGCGCCCGGCCGCGCCGTCGAAGGCGTCGTCGGGACGTTCGGCGCTACGCATTGCGGAAAATCATCCAACCGGCCACGGCAAGTCCGAATGCGGCGACGGCGGCGGCAGTATATCCGGCCGGCTGTCGGGTCGACGGCAACACCGGCTGCGCCGGGAGATTGTAGGTTTCGGGGCGGTTCGTTAGGAGAAAAAAAGCGTTGAGCGTGCCTACGCCGCC
>JBDTFK010000022.1:0-4740 GCA_039937995.1 Vulcanimicrobiaceae bacterium
AGAGCAAGCTCCGGGGCGCGCGCCGCAAGCGCCGCTGCGATCACGGTGCTCACGCCGGGTTCGCGCATCGTAACGCCGTACATCTGGTCCGCCAATTCCATCGTCCTCTTATTGTGAGTAACGATTATCATCTGCGAGTCGCTTGCAAGTTCGCGGACCATGTTCGAAAACCGGTCGACGTTCATGTCGTCGAGCGCCGCATCGACTTCGTCGAGCAGGTAGAACGGCGACGGCTTGACTTTAATGAGCGCGAAGATCAGCGCGGCCGCCGTCATCGCGCGCTCGCCGCCCGAAAGGGCGCTCAGCGACATCAATTTCTTGCCTGGGGGCTGAACGGAGATTTCGATGCCGGTCTCCGAGAGATTCTCGGGGTTCGTCTGCCACATCTTCGCAAGGCCGCCCGGGAAGAGTTTGGCGTACATCTCCGCAAAGGCGTCGGAAACTTTCGCGAACGTCTCGTTGAACTGCTCTTGCGACTGCGCTTCGATCTCTTTGATTGATTGCAAAAGCGTTTCACGCGCCCGCGCGAGATCGTCGAGCTGCGTGCGCAGGAACGCGTCGCGCTCGGTAATCTCTTCACGTTCCGCTTCGGCATTGAGGTTCACGTTTGCGGCGAGTCGTGCGAGTTCTTCGCGCAAACGCGGCAACTCATCGGTAACCTCGTCCGCCTCCCCGGTAAAACGTTCCTCGACGTCGCGCAATTCGTCGTCGGTCGCGGGGTTCTGCGCGAATTGCGAGACGAGCATTCCCAGCTCCGCCTCGATCTCGGCCAGCCGCGTGCGGTGACGCTCGCCTCCCGCTACGGTGTCGCGCTCGTCGTTTTGCGCTCCACGCAGATCGGACTCAAGGTTGAGCTGCTCGTTTGCCATCGTTTCGCGCGCACGCCGCGCGTCGTCGAGTTTGCGGTCGAGATCGAGGACGCCCGAACGCAAGCCTTCGAGATGCGCGTGCGTCGTGCGCGTTTGCGAGACGAGGCCGCCGATTTCGGCGAGCATCGATTCGCGAGCTAAGTGCGCGCGTTCGCTGTTCTGATCCAGCATGCCGAGGCGGCCGCTGGCGGCGTCGCGCTCCGTCGCGAGCGTCCCGGTGCGCTCGCGCAAATCGGCTGCCCGTCGTGTAACTTCCGTTTGGGCCGCTTCCGCTTGCGCGATCTCTTCCCGCGCCCGGGCGAGTTCGGCTTCCAGGCGTTCGCGTTCTTCGTCGGTGTGGACGTGTTGCGGTTCATCCGTTTGGTACGCATGCTCGCGCTCGCGCGCCCCGTTTGCGTGCGCGAGCAACTCTTTAACGAGCGTGCGGGCAGTCGCGACTTCCGCGTTCATCCGTTCGAGATCGCTTGCTAGACCGGCCATCTCCGTACGAAGTTCCGCGCTTTGCAGCTCCAGTCGACCAAGCGACTCGCGAGCGGTGTCACGGGCGATTGTTGCGTCCTCGGCGCGTTTCGTCGCCTCGAGCGCGGCGCGCGCGAACTCATCGAGCTTCGCGCGCATTCCGGTGAGCGACTCGCGCAACGCATGCGCCTGGACGCGGCGCGACAAAATCGATCGTTCGCGATGAAAACGCCCGCCCGTGATCGCGCCTCCACCGGTGATTTGCTCGCCGGAAAGCGTGACGATCGTGTCGCGGAATCCGCGTTCCCGAACGAGCCGGATGCCGGTTTGGAGCGTATCTACCACCAACACGTTCCCGACGAGGAATCGTACGACGCCTTCGTATTTCGGTTGAGTGCGCACCAGCGTGTGCGCGTACCCGATTACGCCCGCATCGCCTTGCAACGCCGGCGTTATTTGCTTTGCGTCGCGATTTGCGAGGGTATCGAGGGGCAGGAACGTCGCCCGGCCTTGCTCGCTGCGATTGAGGAACTCGATCGCCCGTTCGCCGTCCTCGGAGCGCGTCGTGATGATGTTCGATAGGCGCGCGCCGAACGCGATATCCATCGCCCGCGCGTACTGTTCGTCGGTCGTAATCAGATTGGAAACGATGCCTTCGATGCCGTGCAACTCACCCCGTTGCCATGCCTCGACGACCGCGCGCGTTCCGGGGACGTGTCCTTCGAGCGAGGCTTCGAGTTCCTCGATCGTATGCAGCCGGGATTCGGCGGCCTTAACCTCACCCGTATGCTCGCGATGAAGTGCGACGGCCCGCGCGAGCGCGTCTTGTGCACGTGCCACTCCCCGCTCGGCATCTTCGGTGCGGTCGCGCGCGCCCCGGAGCTGCGACTCGAGCGTTGCCGATTGTGTCTCGCGCTCGGAATAGTTGTGCGTCGCCGCGCCTGCCGCGATTTCGCGTTGGGACGCGCGCTCGCGCGCGGCATCCGCTTCCCGCTCCAAGCGTTCCGCTTCCGCGCGCACGTTCTCGCCCTGTACCCGGCGCTCGGCTTTTCGCGCCGTAAGTTCCGCAACGGTCGCCTCGACTTCACGCAACCGCGTAAAGATGGCGTCGAGTTGCTTGCGCGCGTCGGCGAGCGTGCTTTGCGCTGCAAGCTCGCGCTCGCGCGCCCCCTCGAGTTCGCCCGCGAGCGGCGCGATGCGCGCTTCGAGCGATGCGATCGTTGCGCGCAGCGATTCCCGCTCGGATGCGACGCGTTGCGCGTCCTGCGATGTTTGCGTCGACTGCGCTTCGAGCGCTTCGCGGCGCGCAAGTGCCGCTGCGTAATCGGCTTCGACTCGCGACAGCTCCGCGCGCTTCGATTGGGCGTGACTGCGAATCTCTTCCAACTCGAGCTCTTGCCGATACGCGCGCGTCCGCAATTCGGCAAGATTCGCGCCCAACTGCGCCGATTTCGCCGCCGCGACGCTGCGCAACTCTTCATTCTTCTCGAGTTCGGCGCGCAACGTTTCGCGTTCGCTGCGTCGCGAGGCGCTTGCGCGCATGTAGGAAAGAATTTCGAGATCGCGCACCCGCGCGCTTACCTTGCGGTACCGTTTTGCGCGACGGACTTGCGTGTCGAGCTCGGGAATGCGCCGTTCGATTTCGGCGATCAGGTCGTTGATGCGAATTGCGTTTTGCTCCGTCTGCTCGAGACGGCGCATCGATTCATGTTTGCGCGCTAGGAACTTGTTGATACCGGCGGTTTCCTCAAAGAGCGCGCGGCGTTCGGTGGGCTTGCTCGTAAGGATGGAATCGATCTGCCCCTGCGACACGATAGAATATGAGCCCGGACCGAGGCCCGTTCCCATGAGAAGTTCCACGATGTCGCGCAAACGCACTTGATTGCGGTTGATGAAATACTCGCTCTCACCGGCGCGGTACGCGCGGCGCGTCAGCTCGACTTCGCTGTAGTCCGTTGCGAGGCGGTGATCGCTGTTATCGAACGTCATCGATACTTCGGCAAGACCGAGCGGCTTGCGCTTGTCGTTGCCGGCAAAAATCACGTCTTCGAGCTTGCCGGAACGCAGGCTCTTATTCGATGTTTCCCCGAGCACCCAGCGAAATGCATCGACCATGTTCGATTTTCCGGAGCCGTTTGGCCCGACGATCGCCGTGATGCCGTTTGAAAATTCGAGCGTCGTCGGTTCCGCAAACGTCTTAAACCCAAAAGCTTTGATCTTGCGTAGCTTCATTTTAACCGGCGCTCCGTGCTGCGCACTGCGCGCCCCCCCGATTGCGAACGCTTGCGCTCCGCAGCTTGCAGCACGCACCCCGCAGCTTGCGATGGTTTGCGTTTCGGTGTTTTGGCGCTTGGGTTTGAACTTTGCACGGTGGGGCTCCCGTTGGGTTGTAACGTGGATAGCGCGGCTTGAGCGGCGGCTTGTTGGGCGGTTTTTTTCGAGGAGCCGGTTCCGGTTCCCAATGTTTTTTTCGCAACGGATACCGTCGAGGTAAACCTTGGTTCTTGGGGACTTCCGTGAGTTCGTTCTTTGTAGGCGGGCGTTGCGCTGAGGTGCTCCTGCGCATAGTGCTGCAGCCGCGTCTTCGCGTCAAGCAACGCGTCGGGTGCGTGATCCAGGTGACCGATATGCTCTTCCACGACGAACGTCCGCGCCTTTTCGATCCCGTAACGCAAATAGAGCGCGGCGACAAAGGCTTCAAACGCGTCGGCGAGGATCGACGTGTTGTCACTTCCGCCCGCGTTACGCATCCCGGTGCCGAGCCGGACCAGGAGAGAAAATCCGAGGCGGCGCGCGCTCTGCGCGAGTTGCGCGTCGTTAACGACTCCCGCTTTTCGCACCGTTAAGCGTCCTTCAGGTTCGTGCGGAAAACGTTCGAAGAGCCAACTCGCGGTAATCGACCCCAACACCGAATCGCCCAGAAACTCCATGCGCTCGTTCGATGCGCCGCCATGTTCTTTCGCGTAGCTCTCGTGAACGAACGCTTGCTCGACGACGGTCATGTCGCCCGCGACTCGAACGCCCGCGCTCCGAAGAAGCGCGCGCAGGCGGCGCCTCCCGGCCTCCCCGCTCATCGCCGGTTTACGCGCGCGGTTTTCCGAATACGATCACGCTGTTGTGACCGCCGAAACCGAACGAGTTAGAGAATGCAACGTTCACCACTGCCTTGCGCGCGACGTTCGGAACGTAGTCGAGCGTGCAATCGGGATCCGGAAATTCGTAGTTGATCGTCGGCGGAATGAGGTCGTTTGCAACCGAGAGCACCGTAGCGATGCCTTCGATGCCCCCCGCGGCGCCGAGCGCGTGCCCGTGCATCGACTTCGTCGAGCTGACCGCCACCTTGGTTTCCTCGCCGAAAACGCGTTGTATCGCCTGGGACTCCGCGATGTCACCAAGCGGCGTCGACGTGCCA
>JBDTFK010000023.1:0-5431 GCA_039937995.1 Vulcanimicrobiaceae bacterium
CCTGCAGCGATGAGAACACGTTGTCTTGGTAAATTGCGACCTGCGTGGAAGACTCGACCGCATCGATGGGTGCGGCAGCACCCTGCTTCGCTAGGCGCACGTTGCTTTGCTGCTGTAAGACCGCTTGGTGCAGAGCGTCTTCTTGGATTGCAACGTTGCGCCACTGGGCAACTAGGTCCCAATACGTGATTGACACGCTCGAAATAACTTGCGAAGCACTTACGAACGTTTGCGCGCGCGAGTTCTCCGCATTGATTTCCGAGAGGCTCAACTGACGGCTCGTTTCGTTGCCCGCACCCGATCCCTTGAGCAGCGGCTGGCTCACCGCAACGTTTAAGGACGCGAGGTAGTACGGATTGAACGCATTGATGATCGTATTATCGTCGACGCGCGTTTGGGTAACGCTGACCTTGTACTGAGCGCCCGTGGACGTTTGTCCCTGGACGCCCGCTTCCAGCGACTGATGATTTTGCTCGATTATGCCGAAATTCGGGCCGGAGAAAAACGCGTTCTGCGGAGCCGTTTTATTGTGTTCGACCGACGGTTCGACGATAAAGCGCACGTCGTACGCACCCTTCGCCGCACGAATCTGGTAGTTCGCGATCTGCGAATTCGCTGCGGAAACCGCAAGGTCGGGATTTTTCAGCAGCGCCATGCCGATCGCGTCTTGCAGCGAGAGTCCGACGAACGGCTGCTGGGTAACTCCAACGATGTCGGCCGATTCGGGCTTCGCACCCGGTGCCGTGTACCCGGGCGCAACGGGCGGCACCGCGGGGAGGACCGGTGAGGGCTCGGGGCTTGGAATCGTCGCCGCGGCGGGTACCCGGTGCGCTGCTGGAGCCGCTTCTGCCGCACACGGCAACGACGCAACGAGCGTTGCAGCGGCGAGTAAGGATACGAGCGATGTCTTCTTCATGGATGCTCCTATTCGGCCGGAATCGGGCCGCTCAAGCGCGGCTTGTTCAGCAAGATAACCAAAGGCGCGAGGGCGATCGTGATGACCGCGACCCAACGCGACGTGTCCGCGTATGACTGCACCGCCGCTTGACCTTCGACGACGCCTTCGAGATTTGCGAGAGCCGCGGTCGAGTGCTGCCCACCGTTTGCCTGGAGAAATTGCGCAGCGGGTAAGGAATGGAGATTGATCGATGCGGTGAGGTCGGCCTGATGCGAACTTACGCCGCGCACCAGCAACGTCACGAGCACGGCGGTCGCGATGCTGCCGCCGACTTGACGTGAGAGATTGAAAAATGCGGAGGTCGCAGGGACGTCTTTGTCCGGTACGCCGCCGAGAACGGCAATCGAGAGCGGCACAAAGATTTGAGAAAGTCCGACCCCGCTGAGGATCAACGGAAAGATCAGCGTGCCAAACTGCGCTTGCGGCGTGGTGACATCGGCAAGAATCCAGTTCGATATTCCAAGAAGCACGAACCCGACCGCCACCGAGAGGCGAACGTCGACCGTCCCGCGACCGGCAAGCATCGCGGTGACCGGCGTAAATACCATGATGGCAAGCGCGCGCACGAGCATCGTGAGACCGGACATCGTCGCGGTGAAACCCAGTGAGTTTTGCAGATACTGCGGTAAGACCAAGATCGACCCGTACAAACTGATGCCGAGAACGGCGCCGAGGGCGCTTCCCGCCACGACCTGACGGAGTTTCAGCACGCTCAAATCGACGACCGGAATTTTACTGCGCAACGTCCACCAAATGAACGAACCGATGCCGAAAATCGCAAGCGCCGTAAACCAACGGATGTTCGGATCGCTAAGCCAATCGAATTGCTGCCCTTGATCGAGCACGTATTGCATCGACCCGAGACCCATAGCCAGCAGTCCGAGACCGGCCCAATCGAGTTTCTTCAAACGTTGCGGCTCCGATGGATTTCGCAAGTACAACCAAATCAGCACGGCGGCAACGATGCCTACCGGCAAATTGATGTAGAACGCCCAGCGCCACGTGAGGTTGTCGGTGATCCAGCCGCCGAGAACCGGGCCGAGCGCCGGACCGACGATGACGCCCATCGCGAAAATGCCCTGCGCTTTGCCTTGTTCTTTTAGTGTGTACGTGTCGCGCAGGATCGCCTGGGAGGTTGAAATGAGTCCGCCGCCCCCGACGCCTTGCATGATGCGCCAGAACACGAGCGCACCGAAGCTCGGCGCGAAGCCGCACATCATGGAGGCAATCGTGAACATTACGATCGATGCGAAGAAATACTGACGCCGCCCGAAACGCGCCGCAAGCCAGGGCGTGATCGGAATCACGACGACGTTCGCGATGATGTATCCGGTTACGATCCACGCCGCCCGATCGACCGCCACGCCGAAGTTACCCTGAATGTTCGGCAGTGCGACGTTCACGATCGTCGTATCGACCACCTCAAGAAGCGTCGCCGCGATGACCGCAACGCTCACGATGACCCTACGTAAGCCGCTTTCGACTACGTTGATTGGTTCTGCCATGCTCGCTTTGCGCTCTCGTTAGCGAACCAGCACGTTTGCTTCGACGCTCATGCCGGGTCGCAACGGCATATCGGGACGGGCGTCGTCGATGGAAATCCGGACCGGGATGCGCTGCGTAACTTTAACGAAATTTCCCGTCGCGTTCTGCGCGGGAACGAGCGCGTACGTGTTTTGCGACGCGGGGTTGATCGAGCTCAGATGACCGTGGAACGTTACGCCCTTGTACGCATCGACTTTGATGTCGACCGGTTGCCCAACGCGCATGTCGCCCATCTGGGTTTCTTTGAAATTCGCCGTCACGAAAATCTTGCCGGGGCCCGTCGGGATAAGCGTCATGAGCGTCATGCCGGCCTGCACCGTCTGACCGATCTCTGCGCTTTTCTCGCCGACGTATCCGTCGATCGGTGAGAGAATGTGCGTGTACCCGAGATTGTGTTTGGCAATCGAAAGCTGGGCCTTCGCGGACTCGACTTGACTCGGATCGGATGCCTGCTGCAACTTCCCTCGGGCGGTCGTCGCTCCACCTTGAGCTGCGGCGACGCCTGCGACGGCGGCTCCCACCTTCTGCTGCGAGGCGTCGAGGTTTGCTTGCGCGACGCTGATTTGATCCCGCGCGCTACGGAGTTGCGCCGCCGCGGCAGCCTCGTTCGCGCGCTGCGCATCGAGGTTTTGCCGTGGAAGATCTCCGGTCGAAACGAGCGAAGACGTGCGCGCGAAGTCGGCCGCCGCTCGCGCATATGCCGCTTCCGCTGCCGGTAACTGGGCCTGCGCCGATCGCAACTGCGCCGCCGCCTGCGCGACGCCGGATTGCGCGACGGGAACTTCCGCCTGCGCGTTTGCCGCACTTGCAACGGCTTGGGCGACGCCGCCTTGGCCCTGCGTCGTGTTCGCGCTCTGATTTGCCGACGCCAGATCGAACTGCGCCTGCGCCTGATTCACTTGCGCCTCTTCGACCGAATTGTCGAGCACGATCAAGAGCTGCCCTTTCTTCACCCGCTCGTTGGCGTCGACCATGATGTTATCGATGCGTTCGTTGATCTTGCTCGTAATCGCGACCGGATCGGCATCGATTCGAGCGTCATCGGTCCCTTCATGCACGCGCGCATAGGCGAACCATTTCACGCCGACGACGATCAGCAAGATCGCAGCGATGACACCGAGCGTTCCGAAAATAAATCGCTTGCGCGGCCCGGTGCGCTCGGGTGCATCGCTTACCGGCGGCTCGGCTGCGTGGCCGTTTCCATGAAGCGGGGGAATCGGGGGGCTTGTGATTACCGGCTGTTGCGCCTCACGCGTATTCACTTAGTTGCTCCTAACGCCGTGTAAAAAAATATTGATGATATGATGGAGGGCGTATTCCGTATCCGTAGAGAGGCGGCTCTCCGGAAACTTATCGCGTCCGATGACGCGCACAAAAACCATGCCCATAAAGGTCGCCGCAATCTCATCGGGCTTCCCGGCGAGATCGCCGGAAGCCACCTTCGCGGCCATGTACTCGACGATGACCGAGCGGATCGCGGTCTGGGGGCGCCACGTTTCTTCGGCAAAAACGCTCTTATCGTAATCGCTCTCGACGAGCGACCAGCGAATCATGTCGATCATCGATTCAACGTGCTCGGTCATCGCGAAGGCGATTTGATAGAGATCTTCTTCAATCGGCCCATGCAAGCCGGAAACGATCTCGCGCAATTTGACGTCGGTGCAACTGTGTTTTGCGACGGCGACGATAAGGGCTTCCTTTGTTCCGAAGTGGCGGAATAGCGTCGCCTCGTTAACACCCGCGACGTCGGCAATTTCTCGCGTCGTCGCGCCGCGCTTACCTTTGCGCGCGATCACGTCGCGACCGGCAAGAAGAATTTTCACCCGCGTGTCTTCCGGCGTCGCGCCTTTTCCGGATTCGGTATTCTTTTCTGTATGGATCATTTTTTTGTAAACACCGAGTCGTCCACGGCAACGTTCGTTTGATACATGCCGTACTGCGAATCCGCAACGGCGTGGACGTGCGGAATGTTTATCTCTGCGTGTTGCTGCGAGAGCACGTTGAACGCGCCGTCGCTACGATACCATTGGCGCATCGTAATCGTGCCGCCGCTCGAGTAGTGCCATTCCATCGTCCACAATTCGTAACTCTGCGGATCGACGAAGGCGACCGTATGGTCGAGAATCGTGCTGTGAATTTTCTTGGTCATATTGAGCACCATGAGGGGGCGCCCGTCCATTTGCTGCGTCCCCGCGTAGGTCACGTTCTGATCTTTCTCCCATGAGCCCGGATCGCCGACGTCGTTAAAGAGCTTCTCAAAACCCTTCGCATAGCTCGGGACACGAGTGAACACGACTTCGTACTTCCCGGGGCGCTTGTAGTACGTCGTGCCGTCGAGTTTTGGCGAAAGAAACGGAAAATTGAGCATGCGCACGTCGACATGCACCGGCGCGCGATACGACGTGAGGTCGGGATTGCGGCCCGTCATTTTCAGAATGATCGCGTGGGCGTCGACCGACGGGGACTGGGCCGGTGCCGGAAGCGCAAGGAGCCCTGCGCACAGCGCGAGCACCGCCGCGAACCGGCCGCTCACGCTGCCGCCTCCTGCGCCGTCACGATCGTGAAAAGCCGGTCCAGTGCCATGACTTTGAGGGATCGCAGAATTTCGGGGCGCGATACCTGAAGCGCCAACTCGCCGCCGACCTCGCGCGAGCGGCGCAAGAGGAGAATCAAGCCCCGCACGTCTTTGCTCTCGAGGTGCTCGAGTGCGTCCAGATTGAGCACGACGCGCGCGGCGCCGGCCTCGAAGGCTGACACAACGGCGGTCTGTATGGTGGCTAGGCGCTCGGCCCGATATTCAAAAATCATTGTCGTTTCACGCAAACCGGTCGGATTAAAGCGCAAGTGGGTACTTGCATGCGAGTATCCTAGCACGCTTTCATAAGGCATGCAAGTACCCACTTGCAGGAATCCGCGCCCGAAACCCGC
>JBDTFK010000024.1:0-4596 GCA_039937995.1 Vulcanimicrobiaceae bacterium
AGGCGCACCAGATTGATCAATTCGCGCAAGCCTTGCGCGTTAGTGTACGGACCGAAATAGCGCGCGCCATCGTCTTTGACCATTCGCGTAAAGACCACGCGAGGAAACGATTCGTTCGTGACTTTTAGGTACGGATAGCGCTTGTCGTCGCGCAAGCGGACGTTGAACGGCGGTTGATGGCGCTTGATTAAGTTCGCTTCGAGGATCAACGCTTCGACTTCGTTGCTTACGACGATGGTTCGCACATCGGCAACACGCTCGACCATCGCCTGCGTGCGAATGTGGTGCGCCGCCGAGTCCTGGAAATACGAACGGACGCGATTGCGCAGCGAGACGGCCTTTCCGATGTACAGAATAGAGCCGTCCGCGGCAATCATTTGGTAAACGCCGGGCGCGTCGGGCACCTGGGCCAGCGTCTGTTCGAGAGTCCGTCCGTTTGTCGTCATAATCGTCGTTCCCGGTATTCCTTCGAGGCATCGCCGTGGAAGGCTTTGAAAGAGCCGCGCCGTCCTATGGAGAGATTTGGAGCATGGAAGCTCGCGCTGCGAAATTGGCAGCGCGAGGCGTTCGACGCATGGTGGTCCGAGCAACCGCGCGACGCACTCGTTGTCGCGACACCCGGTGCGGGGAAGACCCGCTTCGCCGCGCGTTTAGCGCACGCGGTGCTTTCGCACGGGCGAGTGCGACGCATTCTTGTCGTCGTGCCGCGCGAGCATCTTAAGGCGCAGACGGCAATCGCAATGGCACAGGCGGGCATCCGCGTCGACCATCGCTTCGAAAACGCCGCCGGAGCTCTCGCACCCGACGTCCACGGGGCAGCCGTCACGTACGCGCAAATTGCGTCGGCACCGCACCTCTACAAGAGACTCACCCATGCTCCGACACTCGTTGTGCTCGATGAGATTCACCATGCCGGAGATGGCGCAACGTGGGGAACGGCGCTCAAGGATGCGTTTGCGGGCGCGGTGCACAGGATCAGCCTCTCGGGAACGCCGTTCCGGTCCGACGGCAGCGCGATCCCCTTCGTCACCTACGAACGCGGCGAATGTATTCCGGATTTTTCCTACGACTACGCCGCCGCCTTGAAGGACGGCGTATGCCGCCCGCTGGTCTTTCCACTGCAAGGCGGATACGCGCAGTGGGTGAGCAAGAACGGCGAACTTCACGCCGCGTCGTTCGATCAGGCGCTCGCGTCGAAGAGCCGCATGAGCGAGCGCTTGCGGACGGTGCTCGTGCACGAAGCGTGGATCGGCGACGTAATTGCCAAAGCGCACGAGCGGCTTCTCGGATTGCGAAAAACCGAACACGCGAACGCGGGCGCGCTTGCCATTGCTATGAATCAGGACCATGCGCGCTTTCTTGCCGGGCTGATCGAAGAGCGCACGGGTTTCGAGCCCACGGTCGTCCTGTCGGACGAAGACGGCGCGTCGCGCAAGATCGCCGCGTACGCACGCAGCGACGAGCCTTGGATCGTGGCCGTGCATATGGTTTCCGAAGGCGTCGACATTCCGCGGCTTCGCGTGGGCGTGTACGGCAGCAACGTCGTTACGGAAATGTACTTTCGTCAATTCTGCGGACGATTCGTGCGCGCGCAGCGATGCGGAAAACAACACGCGTACGTGTATCTTCCCGACGATTCTCGCTTGCGCGAACTCGCAGGTCGAGTAACGGCCGACGTACGAGGCGTGTTGCATACCGCCGTTGATGGAGACGACCTTCAGATCGCGCAGCGGGAACGACGCGAGCCGGACGAGGACGGAAGCCGCTTTCAAGCAATCGCCGCAAATATCGACGGCGAACGGGTGCTCGACTACGGGCCGCTTTTCAATCCGAACGCGTACCTTTTGCAGCCGTCCGAAGCGCAGCCCGAACCCGAACCGGAGCTCGAACCCGTGCTCAGCATCGGCGAAGAAAAAGACCTGCTACGCCGGTCGCTCGCGACGCTCGTCTCGCAAGTCTCAACTCGCTTCCGCGTCGAGCATAAAAAAATCCACGCGACGCTCAACCGGCAGTTCGGAGGTCCCCTCTCCCGCGCCACCGTCGAGGGGCTGCGCAAGCGGCGCGAAGTCGCGCTCCGCTGGCTCGACCGCGGGTACGACGGCTTAAGCTAGTTCCTGCATCGTCCGATAAGAAAAACCGGACGCAACGTTTACGCTTTCTTAAGTTGCGTCGGGAGCGATGTAGTGAATTTTCGCAACTGTGCATTCATTGCGCTTGCACTGCTTCTTCCCGCATGCGGCGGCGGCGGTGGCGGGAGCGCGATTCCCTCAGGAAATGGCAACGGATCGAGCTTGCCCCCTGGAAACCACGCCACGCCGACGCCGTCGCCCGCTCCGTCTCCGGTCGGCGCATTGCAGCACGCGTGCCCTCCGGCCGCGCCCGGAACGGCGACCTGCTACGCCCTGATCCGTACAGATAGTGTAAACTTGCAGCCGATGCTTCGGCGCTTCTTGGCAGCCCGCCGCGACGACGCGACGTATTCCGGACCACTGCGTCCCGCCGACATCGAGAGTCTCTACCGTCTTCCGGCGACCTACACCGGTTCCCGCGTTCCGACGATTGCAATCGTCGATGCGTACGACGATCCGAACGCGGAAGCGGACTTGAGCCACTACCGCAAATATTTTGGGCTGCCGCAATGTACCTCGAGTAACGGCTGCTTTAAGAAGGTAAATCAAAGCGGCGCTTCGGGCTCGTTTCCGGGACCCGACACCGGATGGTCGGGCGAGATTTCACTCGATCTCGACGCCGCTTCGGCTGCATGCCCCACCTGCCGCATCGCGCTCGTTGAGGCCTCGAGCAACAGTTGGCAAGACCTCGGCACGGCCGAAGACACCGCGGCGGGAATGAATCCAGCCGCAATTTCAAATTCGTACGGCGGCGCCGAATATCTCGGGGCGAGTTCGCACTACACGCATCCCAACACAATTGTAACCGCGAGCACCGGTGACAATAGTTTTTACGGCGGACCGCAACAGCCGGCGAGCTACGCGACCGTCGTAGCGGTCGGCGGCACCTCGCTCTATCACAATGTGGGCGTTTCGCGCGGCTGGAACGAGCTTGCGTGGAGCAACGGCGGCAGCGGATGCAGCTCGATGGTATCGCGTCCTTCGTGGCAGAATCCGGCGATTACAGGATGCATGAATCGCTCGGAAGCCGACATTTCCGCGTTTGCCGATCCGTTCAATCCCGGCATTTGGGTCTGGAACTCGTACACGGGTGGCGCCGGTAGCGGAGGCTGGTACGTGGACGGCGGCACCAGCGCCGCTTCGCCGCTCGTCGCCGCAATGTACGCCCTGGCCAACAACGCATCCGCGCTTGGAGGCGGATACGCGCAAAGCATCTGGTTAGATGCGGGGCGTTCGACGTTCGACGTAACGCAAGGAAATAACGGCTATTGCAATCCGATCGTGCAATGCGCCGCCGCCGTAGGTTACGATGGTCCAAGCGGCTGGGGCGCGCCTAACGGGCTTGGGGCTTTTTAAGGCGGATCGCAACGACGATCGCCACGATCGCCACGACCGCAATACCGAACACAACGAGTCCGAAACGATGAACGAGCGGCAACATCTGATCGAGGTGGCCGCCGAAACCATTGCCGACGAGGATCAGCCCGCCGCAGAACCCGAGCGATCCTAAGAAATACCAAAAGTAGAACGGTGCGAGATCCATCTCGGCAAGCCCCGCCGGTATCGAGACGATGCCTCGGATGACCGGGACGAAGCGACAGATGAAAATCGCGAAGTTCCCGTACTTTCCAAAAAACGCGTGGACGCGATTGAGATTTTCGTGCGAAAGGTGGACGTATTTTCCGTAATTGTCCACTAGCGCACGCCCACCGAAGCGACCGAGTGCGTAACCGACCGTTCCGCCGGCAAGTTCTCCTAGGACCGCTACGGCGATCGTTGCCCACAGAAACGGAAGATGCCCGGTGGCGGTTAGCCCGCCGGCAACGGGAAGCACGATTTCGCTGCCGATCGGCGCGCCGATATTTCCAAGTGCCATGCCGATGAAGAGGCCCACGTAGCCAAAATGATCTACGAGCCCGATGATAGCGCTTTGGATGTGTTCCACGAAGTCCAGCTACTCCACGCCGCCCGGCGAGTTGCGCCCGGCGGCCGTCCGGCGCAACACTTCCGCCGCGAGACTTCCGCCCTCTGCGCGCAGCGAACGTAACAGATCGATCGGTTCGAGCCGACGGCCGTCGGCTTCGCGTTCGGCAAGCCCGATGATTTTTCGCACGCGCGGCGTTACGAGGATGCCTTCCCAGAGACGCTCGTCTCCGGTGCCTAAACTCCGCCGCAGCTCCGCATGTACGTCGCGAACGTCGATTCCGGCCGAGCTAAGCTCGCGCAAAATCTGCGGATCGCGCTCTTCGAGTAACGCCACCATCAGATGCTCGGCACCGACATAATAGTGATTGTGGTTGCGGCACTCTTGTTCAGCGGCTCGTAAGACGCGCCATGAGGCTGGGCTAAATCTCGAGAACACGCTCTCCGCCGGATCATATACCGTAAACTATCGGGGCGACTGGATTCGAACCAGCGACCTCTACGTCCCGAACGTAGCGCTCTACCAAGCTGAGCCACGCCCCGA
>JBDTFK010000025.1:0-3466 GCA_039937995.1 Vulcanimicrobiaceae bacterium
CGCCGTACAGGCGTTCCATGGGTTGTGGAGCGCTCCGTATCGGGGATGAGATGAGCCTGCGCGTCATTTGCGGCATCGAGCCGGGACTCGATTTTCGCGCGCCGCACCGGGTCTTGCGACCGCGTAGCATCGGCGAAGCCTTGGCGGCGCTTCAAACCTGCGAGGAAGCGCACCGGAGCGGCTTCTGGATTGCCGGCTATTTGAGCTACGAGTTCGGCGCGAGCCTCCAAGGCGCGACCATCGCGGATTCGTCCACCCCGCTCCTAGCGCTCGGCATCTTCGATGCGCCCGCTCGAGCTTCAGCCTGCATTCCCGAGGCCGACGTGCGTATTTCCGCGCTGCTGCCCGCAGTCACGCAAGCATCCTACGATGCGTCGATCGCCTCGATTTTGCGTTCGATCTACGACGGCGACGTCTACCAGGTGAATTTCACGATTCCTTACGAGTTTTCGATGGACGGCGATGCGAAGCGCTTGTGGGAAACCGTAGCTCGGACGACCGGAGCGCGCTATCAAGCCTACGTTGAAGACGAGGACAGGCGCATTTTGTCGTGGTCGCCCGAGCTCTTTCTCTCGTTCGAAGGCTCCCGCGTCGCAACCGGACCGATGAAAGGCACCGCCCCGGTAGGCGACGCGGATGCGTTGCAAAGCGCCAAAAACCGGGCGGAACACGTGATGATCGTCGATCTGCTCCGCAACGATCTACGACGAATCGCAACCGGCGTCACCGTCGAAGCGCTCGCCGCGCTCGAAGCATATCCCACGTTTCTCACCCTGACATCGACCGTTGCCGGAACGCTCGAGAAGTCGCCCGCGTTCGAGGAGATCGTGCGCGCGATGTTCCCTTGCGGAAGCGTCACCGGCGCCCCCAAGCGCTCCGCAATCGAGCGCATCGCGCTACTGGAAACCAGCCCGCGCGCGGCCTATTGCGGCACCATCGGATATTTGTCGCCGGCGCACCGCGGCTGGTGGAACGTGGCAATCCGTACCGCGCAAGTTCGCGGTTCGCGCGGCGTCTTTCATGCAGGAGGCGGCATCGTGTGCGATTCGACCGCGGGCGGCGAATGGAACGAAATCGCCACAAAGGCGACGTTTCTTCGATTGCGTGCGGAGCCGCTCGAGCTTTTGGAAAGCTTCGCAAGCAACGCCGCACCAGGCACCATCGAAGCGCATCTTGTGCGCCTGGCGTCGTCCGCCGAAGCCTTCGATATCGCCTACGATCCCCTCGCCCTCGCCCGAGCGGTAAACGAAGCGTGCCGCGCGGCGCACAAAATCGTACGGTTGCGCCTCCGCGCAGACGGAACGTTCTCGATTGGAACGGAGCAACTGGAAATTCCCCACGAGCCGGTCGCTATTTGCGTTTCACGCGAATGCGTGACACGCGACGATCCCTTCCTAAGGCACAAAACGGCGTGGCGCCCCGCGCACGAACGCGCGTCGGCATATGCCCGCGTACACGGTTGCTTCGATGCTCTCGTGCAAAATGAGGATGCGCAGCTTACCGAAGGCTCGAGAACGAATCTCTTCATAGAAATCGACGGCGCGCTCTGGACGCCTCCGCTAAAGAGCGGCGCGCTGCCGGGGATTCTCCGCTCTCGCATCGTATCCAAAGGACGTGCGCACGAGCGGATACTTACCCTGCGCGATCTCATTTCCGCCCGCGAAGTATTCGTGGGGAATTCTGCGCGCGGCTTGCTCCGCGCGCGATTGGTAAACACGCGAGCATGATTGATTCAACGATCTATCCCTACATACTCGAGCCGAAAGAAACGCCGGCAATTTGGGGCGGCGGCGCACTCGTCACCCGTTTTGGAAAGAGCGGTGACCCGAACGCCAAGATCGGCGAATCGTGGGAGTGTTGGGATACGAATACCGTTTCAAACGGCTCCCTTGCGGGATCGACGATCGCGGATCTGCGGGCGAAACTCGGGGTAAAGTTGCTCGGGACGATCGATGCGTCGAGACCGTTTCCCGTACTTACCAAGATCATCGACGCGCGCGATTGGCTCTCGGTTCAAGTGCATCCCGACGATGCGTACGCCGAGCGCGTGGAACACCAACCAAACGGAAAGACGGAATGTTGGTACGTCTTCTCCGCGCAGGCCGACTCCGAGCTGGTCTTGGGTTGGACGCGAGCAACGACGCGAGAGGAGTACGAGCGGCGCGTGGCCGACGGAACGCTCGGCGAAATCCTTCGTCACGTCCCCGTAAAAGCGGGCGACGCATTTTATTTACCCGCAGGTACGCTGCATGCGATCGGCTCGGGTATCATTCTCTTCGAAACGCAACAAGCAAGCGATCTTACCTACCGGATTTTCGATTGGAACCGCATCGGAAGCGACGGCAAGCCGCGCGAATTGCAGGTAAGCAAAGCGGCCGACGTTCTCGACTATCGGGCGGGTACCGGCGGCGCGATCGATCGACTCGACTACCGGTTTGAAAATCTCGATCGCACCGCCCTAATCGCCGATCGGCGCTTCATCGTGGAGCGGATTACGGCCGGCACGGAGCCGGCGTCACTCGCGACCCAAGACCGCCCGCTTATTATCATGGCGCTCGAACATCCCTTGCAGGTCGGCGCAAACGGCGTTGAGGTTGCGTTGAATGCGTATCAAACCGCGCTCGTTCCGGCAGCAGCAGAGCGGTGCTGTATTTCCGCCGCGCGCGATTTCGCCGGCTTTATGTTCGTTACGCCGCCCGCGAGCATCGAAACGTACGTTGCGCAACTTCTGGCGGCGGGGCTGGAACAATCGAAAATCGACGGGTTCGTCGCTCAGTTCCACGGCGCCTAACGCGCGTACGCCGCAATTCGGGCTCGCAGTTCGTCGCCCGCGTCGAGCGCGTCCTGCGAGACAAGGGGCTTGGGATCGGGCCGAAGGCGCGCAATGTCCCAACGCTCGTCATCTCCGCTCCCAAAGTAGCCGTCGAGAATCGCCGCTTCGGCGTGGGTTAATACGTGATGCCGGTCGACGGGAATACCGTACGCGGCGGCAATCGCCGCGCCCACGCGGCAGAGACCGTCGATGAGTTCGGGCACAAGCGGGTAGCGGCCGAAGTCTTCCGGCGTCGCACCCTCCATTCCCAGCGCCGCAATGCCGGCCGAAAAGGAGTTGCGTCCCAGGGTGTGGGCGGCATACGCGCCGCCGCTCGATACGTTGCGCATATTCGCCCGCAGATCGTTCGTGCGCGCGACCCCTACACCGTCGCCGCGCAGTCCGATGCAATAGTGATAGGCGGGAAACGACGAACCGTAGTCGCCACCGGACCAGTGGAGATAGACGGCTTCGATGCGGCCCGGCGGAAAGCGCGGACGCCACGCGGCAAGGGATTCCAACGTGGAAGCTAGCTTTCCACGGCCGGCAGCGAATCTTTGCACGGATGCTATTCGCTTCCGCGCTCGCGCTAACCGCAGCACTCTCCGCGCCGACGCTTGCGGGAGCGCACGTCGGCGCTCTGGTCGTTGACGC
>JBDTFK010000026.1:0-3518 GCA_039937995.1 Vulcanimicrobiaceae bacterium
GCCGAAGCGTTGCTGCGCTGCTCGACGACGTGGGCGAGGAGCCACTCGAAGACGATAAACGTGCCTACCACGATCAACGACACGCTCGCATAGACGACGGCGCGGTTTATCACAAACCCAATGTCGATAATCCGGTGTCGCAAAATGACGTACGCGAGTCCGATGGGAATGCATGCGATCGTAAACGTCACGACGTCGAGCGCCGGATTGTTCAAGCCCGTTGATACCATGACGAAATAGACGACGAGCCCGGAGAAGCCGAATCCGAACGTGCCGAGCACCCAGCGCATGCGAATGCGGTCGAAACCGTCCATTGCGCGGTAGGCGCCGATAAACGACGCAAAGGCGAGCGCGAGGACGAAATTGTAGAGAAGAACATACGGCAGCAAGAGAAGCGACCGGTGCTCCCAGGGAAAATCGGTGAAGTAGTAGAGCACGAGGCGCGTCATCGAGAGCAACACTCCCGCGACGCCGAGCGGCACGACGCTGCGCGCGATGACGAGGCGCCAACCGCCGGCCGCTCGTTCAGGAAAACGACACGCAAACGAGAGCACGGCGATGGCCCCCACAAAAAACATCGCTTCCACGAAAAGGTACGCTGCAAAGCGTCCCAAGGTGGATGAAAATTGCGCCAGATCGGTTGAGAGGGTCATCGCGACGCCGAAACACGCGAGAAACGTCGCGAGACTTCGCGCCGCCGGATCGTCGGGACGCCGAAATGCGATAAGGCCGCCCATGAATAAGAACGCGAGATGCGTGAGCACGAGCGCCGCAATTGCTGCGGCGGGTACGTTTTGGGTGCTGGCGCGTGCAATGACGACGACCGGCGCGGAGTTTGGATCGTTGACGCGTACGACGATGCGATCTCCCGGCTCAGGCGTCGTTACTGAAATGCGCTGCGCCGGATCACGCGCGGGAAAAATCCGGTCGCCCTTGCGAATTCCGGCGTCCGCCGCGGCACCGCCTGGCTCTACCGTAACGACGATGGATTGCGCGTTCGAGATGCGGCGGAGCGTAAAACCGAATTCGCCGTTGTCGTTCGGACGGGCGAGTGAAAGAACGGTAAACGAAAGTCCGCCCAAGACCAAGACCGCAATGAATCCTTGCCATACCGTGCGCATGCTTCCGTCGTTCGAAAGTTTGCGAAGTACGCCTGTAAGCCGGATTCTGTAGGCGTTACCGCCCGGCGATCATCTCTCTGGGATGCGCGTCACCGCGCACCTCGATGCAACGTAGCTCGTTTGAGGTGGGCCACCCCTTTTATTCGAGCCGTCTTACTTCAGGTGGGGTTTACCCGAGCGCGCGTCACCGCAACGCCCCGTGAGCTCTTACCTCACGATTTCACCCTTACCCCACAAAGTGCTTCGCACTTTGGGGGACCCCGATCCCTCTGAAAGCACTCCGGTGCTGCGCACCTGCGCGCCCCCACCTACGTGGGTCCCCATATAGTGCTTCGCACTTTGTGGGGCGGTTTGTTTCTGTGGCACTTTCCTTCGAGTTGCCCCGACAGGACGTTATCCTGCACCTTGCCCGATGAAGCCCGGACTTTCCTCACCCAATTGCGGCCGTAACCGCAACGTGCGATCGCCCAGCGTACTTCGCTCGCGTAGTATAGCATGAGAGGAGTTACACCCGACGGAGTGAATACGGGCGGGTCGCCGTGACGGTGGCGTTTTTTTGGGGGGCATAGCTCAGCTGGTAGAGCATCACGCTGGCAGCGTGAGGGTCAGGAGTTCGAGTCTCCTTGCCTCCACCAATTTATCGCCCGTATTACGGGTGATTCTCCTTTTCTATTTGTGGACGCGTTGCCATATCGTTGCCGAAGGGTCATCCTTGCGCGACCTCGGCGAGTTGATCGAGCTTCGCCCGCAGCACAATGATAGCGCGGGGCGTTCTTAAGTGGACGCATTCCCTTATCCGAAGAGAAGAGCCGATTCTTCACAGGTCGCGACGCTCTATTGCCTTGTCACGTGAGGCCATCCGAATCATGCCGCATGATATTGCATGCTTTGTGCGGCGAGATAATGCGCCAACCGGCGAGGACGCAGAGAAAGCCACCTACGGTAAATAAGCAGGGTTATCCTGGCCGCGAAAAATGGGAATGTCTTGAACATGTTTTTTCGAGGCACCCTCGACGAATTCTGGCAAGCTCTTAAAGCAAGCGCGCGCGAACACGCGGTTAGCGGCGTGGCTCTATCGCATGAGCAGTGCGAAGCCGAAGTTCAGCGCATTGTTGGCGCTGTGCTCGGACCCGAGGCAAGAGTCCCGAACGACGCGTTCAAGTTCTATTCGGACGAGCTTTGCGCGATCACGAAACAGGAGCGTGAGCGTTTTATGACGTCGGAACCGCAGGGTGGGCTGCACCGAGGCCGGTAGTCGGGGAGGCATTCGGGCGGTACCTTATTACCAAAATTGCCGTGTCATCTTGCGATCCGTTCGGAATAATAGAGTTCAAAAGAGTATGAGCCGGCCTTTTCGAGTGCATCATATCAGCCCGCGCTAGGCGATCTATAAGCCTCTGCTCGTCTGCCACATATTGCCGCCTTGCATCGATCAGGCCATCTGTATAAAAGACGACAAGATCTCCTGGATCTAGTGTAACAGTGCGCTCTAGCGGCTCCTCGGCGCTGCGTACACCTAGCGGAACGCCGCCGCCGTTTTCAAGAACGTCAACAACACCCCGAACCTTCCGGACGAGTGGGTACGGATGTCCGGCACTAGCCCACACCATTGCGCCTGTCGTGCAGTGCAATCTCGCTACGATAGCTGTAGCGATCGCGCCGGGCGCCTCGCGATGCATCATGACATCCAGTTGTTGAAGCAACGCGGACGGGGACGATTCTTTGTGCGCCAGACCTCGCAAGATCAACCGGAGTTTGCCCATAATGACGGCAGATTCCAAGCCATGGCCTTCGACGTCGCCTATCGACACTATCATCTCATCGTCATTTAGCATGAAAGCGTCGTACCAATCACCTCCGACAGTCGCGTCTGTCGAGGCTGGCTGGTAGATCGCGTCTATGTCGAAATTCGGGGCCAAGGGCATTGACTGTGCCAGTAGAGAATTTTGCAGAGTGTCAGTAATGCGTTTACGGACCTCGCGTTCAGTTTGGACCGTCTTTATTGCCGCAAGTCTCAGTTCGAGTGCGTCGCTAACAATACGGCCAAGGGTCGCCAGGCTTTCCAACTCGTCACGGCGCCGCATTTCGCGAGGTTCGCGGTCAATAATGCAAAGAGTTCCTAGATTGTAACCGTCGGTTGTCCTTAACGGAGCCGCTGCGTAAAACTGAAATCCCGCGTCAGCGGCGACCAGCGGATTGGCGAGCGTTCGCGGATCTTTGCGGGCGTCCTCAACGATATATAATTCATCGTTGCAGATCGCGGATGCGCAGAGACCTGGATCACGCGGGATTTCGATCACTTTTTCGAGACCGAAGCGCGATTTAAACCAGATACGATCCTCATCGACAATGGTTACCAGAGCGATTGGAACGTTGAATATATTCGCCGCTATACGC
>JBDTFK010000027.1:0-6156 GCA_039937995.1 Vulcanimicrobiaceae bacterium
GATCGCATATTTTTATCAGGATCATCGCAAAAACCAGCTCGATCCACATGGCTGCTGTCTTCAAGAAATAACGTCGCTGCCCAACCCGTTCCTCTTGTGGTTCGGGTTGATCGCCGTTCCGGTTGTCGGCTATCTCGCTTGGCGCGAACGCCGCAAAGCCTACGCGCTCATCATTTTGACGTATCTCTTGCAGTGGCTACCGTGGATGCGCTCTCCACGCATTACGTTCGCCTATCACTTCTACGTGGACATTCCACTTATTTGCCTGTGCAACGCGATCGTGTTACAGCGGGTGTACCAGTGGGCGGCGCAGCGCGGAGAAACGGGCCGCCGCCTCGGGATTGCGGCAGTCGCGACGACCGTGCTTCTCATCGGAGCCGCATTCGTCTACTTCTACCCGATTCTCGCGGCTACACCGATGAGCTGGGACGCCTGGCACGCGCGAATGTGGTTCGAAAAGTGGGTCGTGGGACCGGGATAGAGAAGGGGTCTGCGCATGTCAGGGCATTCTAAGTGGCACAATATTAAGCTCAAGAAGGGCAAAGTCGACGCTGCGCGCGGTGCCCTCTTTACGAAGCTCAGCAAAGAGATCATCCTCGCGGCGAAATCCGGCTCGCCCGACCCCGAGGCCAATTATCGTTTGAAGATGGCCGTCGAAAAAGCGCGAGAGAACAACATGCCGCAAGACAACATCAAGCGGGCGGTTTTACGCGGTGCCGGAGCGACCGATGAAAAAGAGATCGAAGAACTGCGCTACGAAGGGTACGGCCCGCACGGGCTCGCGGTCGTTGCGGACGCTGCAACCGACAACCGGGCTCGGACCGCGGGTGAGTTACGCTTCTTGTTCACCAAGCACGGAGGGCATCTCGCGGAAGCCGGATCGGTCGGTTGGATGTTCGACGCGGTGGGAGTCCTTGAAGCCGACCCGCGCGGAAAATCCGAGGACGCGTTTACCGAAGGTGCGCTGGTGGAGGGGGTCGTCGACGTCGAGTACGGTGAGCCGGTCGCGTTCGTTTACACCGAGCTCACGATGCTGACGAGCGCGCGCGACGCGCTGCGCGCGGCGGGAGTAAAGATTTCCGATTCATACCTTGGGATGCGCTCCAAGTCGAGGGTCGCGCCGAGTGGGGGCGCGCTTTCGGAATGCTTGGCATTTCTCGATGCGCTCGAAGAGCACGAAGATGTTACGCGCGTCTTCAGCAACGTGGAAATATCGGACGCGGCAATGGAGGCATTGGCCTGAGTTCCTCTCGCGAGTGGCGTCAAATCGTCAACGACTACGTTCCGCGCGATTGGGTTTTCCCAATCGTGCTCGCCGTTTTTGTCGCCCTCGTCGTGTGGTTCGGCCGCGAAATTCACGACTTTCTCTTGCCTCCCGCAGACACCGTAACGGTGCCCTCGTTCGTTGGGCAGACGCTCGCGGACGCGAACAACGCCGCCGCGCACATGAAGCTGACCACGGCGGTGATCGACCACGCGACGAGCGACCGTTATCCCAAGGGTGTCGTCATCAGCCAGCGGCCCGACCCGGGGGTGGAAGTTCGCCAGGGTAGGCAGGTCTCGTACGTGGTGAGCGACGGAATCGTCACGCGCTTGATGCCGGATTTGCGGTACCAATCGATGCGCGAAGTCGGTCTCGATCTTACGCGGACGCATCTCCAGCTCGGCAAAATAACGTATGCCAAAAGCGACGTCGTTCCGGACGGGCACGTCATCACGCAAGATCCCGCGCCTCTTGCGAGCGTTCTCGAAGGCGATAAAGTGAATCTTCAGGTGAGCCGCGGAGCTTCGGCTGTCGCGAAAGTGCCGAACTTTACCGGCATGAACGTCGACGACGCGCGTGCGCTTGCGGATCGCAGCAATATTAAAATCGGGCAGATCGTGTGGACACCGCTCGGAAAGAGCGGGGCGGCCCACGGCATCGTGGCGCGACAGTCGATTCCCGCCGGCTCGAAGATCGACGCGTACGAACAAGTCGCGCTCGACGTAAGCGCGGGGCCCAACGAATCGGGCTATCTGCTGCGCCAAGTGCGCGTTCTTGCCTCGGTGCCCGTTGCGGATTCCGAGCGACCCGGCGAGTCGATCAAAGTCGTCTTGCGCGTGAGAGATGCAACCGGTCAATACGACGCCTACCGCGCGTACGCACAACCCGGGCAGAAACTCGACTTCATCGTTACCGCGGTCGGTACGTCGGTTGTCGATTTCTACGCAAACGACGCGCTCGTCGGGGAAGCGCGCTTGGGGAACGAACCCGTCAAAATCTACGACGAGGGTAAGCCGTCGCCGTCTTCGTCACCGGGAGGCGCCTAGTGCCCGTTCGGATCGCTCCTTCGCTGCTTTCGGCCGATTTCGCGGACATCGCCGCGCAGATTGCCGATGTCGAGGCGGGCGGTGCCGATTACCTTCATCTCGATGTGATGGACGGCCGCTTTGTGCCCAATATCACGTGGGGACCGAAAATTATCGGCGATCTTCGGCGGCTCACTTCGCTACCGTTCGATACGCACCTGATGATCGAGGATCCGGAGCGGCATGTCGAAAGTTTCGTCGCGGCGGGATCGAATATCGTCACGTTCCACTACGAAGCGACCCGGCACGCGCAGCGGCTTCTTGCATACATTCGTTCGCTTGGCGCGAAGGCCGGCGTTTCGATTTGTCCGCAAACCCCCGTCGCGATGTTGCAAGACATCGTCGAAGACTGCGATCTCGTGATGGTGATGAGCGTGAACCCGGGATTCGGCGGGCAAACGTTCATTCCGCGCTCCCTTCATAAATTGCGCGAGGCGCGCGCCATGATCGATGCGCGAAACCCTCGTTGCGAGCTCGAAGTCGACGGTGGAGTCGGAGCCGATAACATTCGCTCGGTCGTCGAAGCGGGGGCGAACGTGATCGTGATGGGGTCGAGCATTTTTGGATCCGAGGCTCCGGGTAAATCCGTGGGTTGGTTGCGCGCCGCCGCAACGTCCCCGTGAGTGCCACGGTTTTTTAGTTGAACGAAGACGAAATGATCGCTGCGATTGCCGCGATTGCGGGTCGCGAACGTGGGCGCATTTTACTCGGCATTGGGGACGACGCGGCCGTTTGGCAACCTTCGCGCTCGGCGCGCAGCGTGATCACGACCGATGCGCTCATCGAAGACGTACATTTTTCCCGAGCAACGATGTCGATGGAAGAGATCGGCTGGCGCGCGATGGCGGCAAATGTTAGCGACGTTGCCGCCATGGGCGCGCGGCCCGTGCTCGCAACGATCGCCCTCGGTATTCAGGCGCACGACGCTGCGAGCGTACGCGAACTGTATCGCGGTCTCGTTGCTTGTGCCGAAACGGCGGGCTGCGCCATTGCGGGGGGCGATCTCACGCGCGCGCCGGTGTTGACGCTGGCCATTACCGTGGTCGGCGAGGTTCGCCCAAGTAATGTGAAGACGCGATCCGGAGCCCGCCCGGGAGACGTGCTGGCCGTGACCGGACCGCTCGGTGCCAGCCGCGCCGGGCTCGCGCTTCTGAGATCGGAGATTACGCTCGAAGAATCGCCGGCCGCGGAGGCTCTTGCCGCGCACCGAACGCCGGTTCCACGG
Source organism: Vulcanimicrobiaceae bacterium (assembly GCA_039937995.1). GTDB lineage: Bacteria > Vulcanimicrobiota > Vulcanimicrobiia > Vulcanimicrobiales > Vulcanimicrobiaceae > JALYTY01. Next base: position 3,575 of record JBDTFK010000027.1, read on the forward strand.
GTTGCGGAGGGGCGCTGGCTCGGTGCGAGCCGCAACGTCCACGCGATGATGGATTGCTCGGATGGCCTCTCGACCGATCTCGCGCGCCTGTGCGCGGCGAGCGGCGTGGGTGCGAGGATCACGGCGGTGCCGGTCGCTCGATCCGCGGTCGCCGCCGCCGGGCGGCTTGGCGAAGACCCCGTCGCGTTTGCACTCGCGGGCGGTGAAGACTTCGAGTTGCTGGTTGCGATCGCCGCGCGCGCATTCACCTATCTTTCGAAACGCTATCGCGAGCGTTTCGGGCGAACGCTCGAGCGAGTCGGCACGATCCAAGCGGACCGCCGTCTCACTCTGGTGAAAAACGGCCACGACGAATCGCTCTTGCGCGCCGGTTGGGATCACTTCGAGGTATGAGGAATTGACGACACGTTCCAGACTCGACGACGACACGCCGTCTTTTCCGTTAGTCGGCAGCGTTCAGAACAGCTCCGGGATGGGATTTCTTGGAAATCAAGCAGCGTTTGCTGTCGCCAATGCCCTTGGTACGCGATTGATCTATGCACAAACGCAATTCGCCAACGCGCACGGTGGTTTTCCGGGGCGCACGACCACAACGTCGGATCCCGCACAATTCCGGCGCGACGTTAACTTCCTGATCGCGCAGCGGCCCGGCATCATTCACGCCGGGTTTCTTCCTAAACCCGAACACGTTGACGTCCTTGCGTCTTCGCTGCAGGAGTTCAAAGGAATCGTTTTACTGGATCCGGTTATCGGCGACTACAAAAAAGGGCTCTTCGTCAGCGAAGAAACCGCGCGCGCGATCCGCGAGGTATTGCTGCCGCTCGCCCAGATCGTGACGCCGAACCGTTTCGAAGCCGAAGTGCTCCTGGGAACAGGGGAGCGGACGCTCTCGGAATTCGGCTATCTCAACGGGATTTACGATCTTGGGCCTCAAGCTGTCGTTATCAAGTCCTTCGAACGCGACCTCGAAAAGCAACGCACGACCACCCTCTTTACAAATGGTTATGGTTACTATCGCATTTACGGTCCGTATTTCCACACGCATCATGCACATGGTGCCGGCGATATCTTCGCGGCGAGCATCGCGTCGTTTGTCGCTCTCGGCGGTTCTCCGTTTGCGGCGGCGCTGCTCGCGACGGCCCTTACCTCGCGCGCTGTTGCCAACGCGTCGCCGTACGGCGGCGGCTGCGCCGATCCGGTGGCCGCTCTCGCGAAATGGAACCCGCATGGCTATCACTCGGACGACGACGCAGCAATGCGTTTTTGCGAGCGGTCCAACGTCGCGAGCGAGCCCGTTAAGCCTCTCCCCGAGGATGGCGCCCGTCTAAAACTCGCTCCGCCAAAGAACAAAATAGTCTACGGATAACTCTTGCCGATATGGTGCCGCTCAACGTTCGCTTCGGGCACGACGACGACAAGCCGCACGTTCGCTTAGAGGTCGTTGGATTCGAGCACCCCGAGGTCGCAGAACCGGACGGCCTCGACTTACTCGTGTGCCGGGTTCATGCGAAGGCGCCGCCGGTGGCCGCGACGTTCGACGTCTCGCTGCGCGTTGCAGAATTGCTCGATCTGCGCGAGTATTTGGCCGAGATCAATTCGGGGAACGGGCCGCCGATGGCGTTTTCAATCGCGGGCGGGCTTTTGAACCTCTCGTTTGCGCCGAGTCGCCGGGGTCCGGTCCTCTGCGCCGTGCAGCTCAAGTCGATCGACGCATCGCATGTGCGCTTGGAGTATTTGGTGACGCTCGAACCTGAGTCAATCGGACGCTCGATCGCCGATCTCGAACAACTCGAGCGCGCCGCCGGCGAGTAAATACAAAAAGGCCGCCTTTCGACGACCTTCACGACTTCCGGATGAACTCTGCCGCGTCGACTAGACCGCGCGCGTAACCCGTTTCGAACGTAGGCATTGCGTGCAGACGCGCGCAGTGCGATGCTCGCCGCGATCGTTGACCTTCACCGACTGCAGATTGGGCAGCCAGCGGCGCTTCGTTTTATTCATTGCGTGGCTGACATTATTGCCGGCCATCGGCCCCTTGCCACACACATCACAGCGCTTCGCCATCGGATGGTATCCCTCTAAAAAAAAGTAATTCAGACAAAAGTCGACGATCGCCGAATGGGACCGGCGAGGACAACTCCCGGATAATAGCACGACGGCAATCCCTTGACAAGGATTCCAATCGTGGCTGGCAGCAGAGAGGGGGCCGTGGACATTACGGCGCTCGACGGTCGCGCCTACGCCAAATTCCTCGCGGCCGGGACATACTTTTTGCGGCAGTACCGTCAGGTCCTCAACGACCTGAACGTCTTTCCGGTGCCGGACGGCGATACCGGTACCAACATGTACCTGACCGTCCGGTCCGCGATGCTCGAAGCCTCAAAGTTGCACGATGCGCCCCTGTGCGACGTTGCCGCGGCCGCCGCGCAAGGGAGCCTCATGGGGGCACGCGGGAACTCGGGCGTCATCATTTCGCAAATGCTGCGAGGATTCGCGCATCACGTCCGCCACCGCAGCGAGATCGATACCTTCATGCTCGCCACCGGCATGCGCGAGGGGGTCGCCGCGGCGCGCCAGGCGTT
>JBDTFK010000028.1:0-9394 GCA_039937995.1 Vulcanimicrobiaceae bacterium
TTAATCCGCCGCGATCCGCCGGCGTGTCCGGCACGACGAAAAACGCGCGCAGATATTTTGTCGTTGGATCGACGTCCATCAACACGCCGATGCCCGAAAGCTTCGTTGGATCGAGGATCTCGTCAAACGCCTTGTATTCATCGCGTGTGAAATATGTCGTGTACCGATCGTGCGCGGCGGACGCCATGGCTTTCACGCCGATTGCGACCGCGGTATCCTTCGATATTTTCCCCGTCGCAACGGCTGCATCGATTTCGCCGACCGCAATGTTGCCGGCATTCTTCGCATCAATACCCTCCAGGACGGGAGGCAACGATACGCCGGGCGCGCCGTGGGCGCGAAGGTACGCAAGCAACCCTTCGCGTTCCGCGTCGACGATTTGCGCCGGCGTGATCTTACGATAGAACGTCGTGAGCAACAAGGTCGTGCTTTGGCGCACCACATCTTGTTGTGAAGGGGCGACCTGCGACGGTGCGGCCGCCGCTACCCCACAGCAGAGCAAGAGCGCGATGACCAAGGATGCGTATCGTGGCATGGAGAGATTGTACGCGCAACCCGGGCGCGGCGCCATCAAAGGCGCCTCAAGCCATGGTCAACGATCAACGGTCACGGATTATTCGCGATCTCTCCCCCTTGAATGAGACTCGGACCCACGGGTGGATGACTGCCGACGCTTGGAACGATGGTGATATCAAAAGACGTCGTAGTATCGAGGTTTGGGGACGTATATGTGGTATCGGTGCCCCCGGTCGGGATCGCGCCGAGTGAATCGACGGGAAGCAAATTTCCTTGACCAACCGTACCCGAAGCTACGAAGTAGTTGAAGGTCCAGATGTTCTGAGGTGCGCCGCTCGGGACGGCGGTAGGGCTCGCGCTTGGCGAAACCGACGGGCTCGTCGAGGGACTCGGAGTCGTCGACGCGGCTACGCTCGGAGTCGAAGTCGGATTCGGGGTGTTGTTGATCCCAAAAAAGAGGTTGCGTTGAAAGGTCAAGGTGAATTCCGTGTTCTGCCCGTTCGTGTTCAGGTAGAACTGCAGTTGCTGGGGTGTATATTGCAGCGGAACGAGCGTCGGCGCGGTGGCGTTCGGCGGCGTATAGTACTGATAAAGCGTTGCGGTTACGCTGCCGCCGGCACCGCTCACCATGATTGCAAAGGAATATCCGCGATAGTTCGTCTGCGTGGCATTGGCGCGCGGGGTCGCACCGTTGCCGGTCGTGTTAAAGACGACGATGTAAGAGTAGGTCGAGAAGTCAAAGGGCTGCGCGACGCGGAACTTCGTGCTCATATAGCCGGAAGGTAGCCCCGAGCCGTTCGTACCCGGACGGTCCGGCGTTACCTGTCGCCCGCAAGCGGAGACGATGAGCGCCACGACAACAATCAAGAAACCGAATTTACGAACCATGCACTCCTCAAATCGCGTACGCGACGGCATCGTAGTCGCGGCAGCAGCCATACTCTTTGCGCTCTCGTTCCCACGAGCCGGCGCGGCTTGGTGCGCGCCGCTTGGGGCGGCGGCGCTGTTCTGCTCCTGGGAAACCCCTTCCTGGAAACGCGCGTTCGGGCACGGTTGGTTCGCCGGCTGGATCTTTTTTTCTATCACGTTCTGGTGGTGGAGCACCACGATCAAAGACGATGTGGGCATCCTTGCCTACGCTGCGGTCATGGCCGGAGCGGCGCTCGAGGCACTCGCAATCGGGGCCGCCGGAATTTTAACCGTACTCGCGCGCCGCAGAATGCCGGCCGCGGTCGTCCCACTGGCAGCCGCATGCGCCTTCACGGCGACGGAGTGGATTCGCTCTATCGGCGTACTGGGAGTTCCATTTGGGCAACTGGGAACCACGGCAGCCGGTACGCCGCTCAAAGTGCTTGCGGCGTATATCGGGACGAGCGGCGTTACCCTTGCGCTGTGCGTTCTCGGGTTTTATTTTGCCGACGCGGTCTTACGTGCGGCACCGAAGCGCTTCGTCATTGCGGCGGTCGTCGTTGCCGCGACGACAACCGCCGCCTGGACGGCGTGGCCCGCGCGTCACGCCGCGCCTGCGGTAATTCCGGTCGCGGCAATCCAAGGAAACATCACGCAGTCGCTCAAGTGGCAACCGCATATGCTCGAGGAAGCGATCTCCCGCTACACCACGATGACGCGAGAAGCCGCGCAAGCGAATCCGCATCCGAAATTGATCGTATGGCCGGAGACGGTGATTCCGCTTTGGGGTTTCAATCACAACCAACGATTGCTCGCGCGGTTTAGCGATCTCGCTCGAACGAGCGATGCGACGATCGTCGTCGGCAGCATTGCGACGGACGCGAAGTTCTCGTATAATACGCTATTTTTCTTTAACCCGGGCGGTTTGCAGGCGACCTACGAAAAACGGCAGCTCGTGCCGTTCGCGGAGTCATTTCCGGGAAAGAGCTGGTTGTGGTGGTTGCCGTACATCGGCGAACTCAACGGTCATTTCGCGCGTGGGACGATCGACGGCGTATATCCTACCATGGCCGGGTTGAAGGTCGCGCCGCTCATCTGTTGGGAATCCGCGTTCGGCGATCTTGCGTACAAGCAACTGAAAAACGGGGGGCAGGTGTTAGTGATTTCCACCGACGATGCGTGGTTCGGAACGAGTTCGGGCCCATACCAGCACGCACAAATCGCGCAGCTCCGCGCGATCGAGGCGGGCGCGTACGTCGTGCGCGCGGCGGCCACCGGAATTAGCGGAATTCTCGCGCCGGACGGAACGTGGAAGTCGGAAGCCCGGCTCGAGCAACAAGCGGTTGTGAGCGGGTTCATCGGTCCTCCGGTTGGATCGTTGTTCTCGCGGATCGGCCCGGACGCCGTCGTGGCCGCAATCGCCTTCGTTTATCTCGCGCTTATCGCATTCCCGTGGAAGCGTCGCGATGCGGCGTAGGATTCCGTGGAAGCACATTGCGTGGATCGTCTGCACGGGACTCGTCGTCTGGGCGATTGCCGGCATTATTCTCGCCGGGCGCGGAATGCCGACGATTCCGGGCGCTTCGCAGTCAATCGATTTAACGGGTGGCCACGTTCGCGGCAACCACATTTCGACAAAGTCGTGGAATTTCGACTACACGCACGCCGTGCTCTCGGCCGACGGTACGATCGGAAGTGTGGACGGCGTACGAAACGGCATCGTTTTCCGCAAGGGAAAGCCGTATCTTAAAATTTCTGCCGAGCACATCAGCATCAATACGGCGACGCTCGACTTCACGGCAATCGGGAAGGTCCACGTCGAACGCATCAACGACCCTCAAAAACGCACGTTCGATACCGATCTCGTGATGTGGACCAACAACGCTAAGCTGATGCGCATGGACCATCCGAGTTTTCTGCACAGCGGCGATCACACGCTCAAACTCGAGAATGTCACAATCAACTTCGACACCGAGCAGATTCACTTCGGGAAAGTAAACGGCACCGCGCTTTTTGAAAAATAGCGAGGAAGGTCCCCGCGCGCTTGAAGCGCGGGGCGGAAATGCCGATAAAAGAAACATGCGGTTGTACCGGGTACTTCTTTGTTGCGCGCTTTTGGGTGCGCTCGGCGCGTGCCACCGCGACGCGAAGGCCGGCCAGCAGGCTACCCTGCCGCCTTTGCTCATCGACGATCGCGGAATCGTTATGCCGTTCGAGCAGGCGGTCGCTAAAATTGACTATCGCCCCTGGATTCCACCGACGCACATTTTGAAGTTTGCGGTAATTCCGCCTCTCGGCGATCTCGACACGCCGAAGCATCGCGGAATTGCGATTGAATATCAAGACGGACGTCAGGCCATGCTCCTCTCCGAGTGGCCCAAGCAGAACTTCTCGCTGCTGTTCCTGCACAACACCGACGTTTCGCTATCGCCGTGCACGATCGCGCACTACAAGGCAGATGGAATCGCTTGGACCACGCACGGAAAGCTGGCAATGACGCTGCAGCCCGACGGAAATGCCGAACCCAAGACGGTAGAAAAAGAAGCTCGGCGGCTTATAGCCGCCGGCGCGTGCCGTTAATTACTTCTTTTCCCCGGAAGCTTCTTCTTCGAGCTTCTTTTTAGCCTCGGCAATCAGTTTCTTGACTTTTTGACCGCCTTTGTGGCCGATCTCTTCGTAGAAGTCAGGTCCGTACTTTTCCTTAACGACTTTCCCGCCTTTTTGGCCGATCGACTCGTAAAACTCAACACCGTGACGGTCTCGCGTAGCTTTACCGCCTTTACGCCCGATCTCTTCGTAAAACGTCGAACCGTAACGGTCGCGCACCGTGTCGCCACCCTTCTTGCCGGCTTCGCGAACGGACATCTCCTTTCGTTCGTCCGCATCACCGATTTTTTTTTCAGCCATAAACCCCGAAAGTCGCTACACAGCGAAGAGCGCCGAAGTAATTGCTACGAGGACGAGCCGGCTTTCCGTTTCGGCTTTTGTCCGCCTTTTTGGCCGATGACCTCGTAGAATGATGGGCCGTACTTACTCTTGGTCGCCTCGCCACCTTTACGCCCGATCTCTTCATAAAATTCCGTGCCGTATTTGGCCTTCACGCGTTCGCCGCCGCGACGGCCGGCCTCGCGAACGCTCATGCCGCCTTGCGGCTCTTCTTCCATCGCCATCGTGTGTTTACTTCACCTCGAATGAAAAGGATGCAGCCCTAATGATACCCATCCAACCGCTCGGTAAACCCGGGAATTTTAGGAGTGCAGTCCAGACGGCTCCGCTGCGTGATACGAACGTGCGTTCGTGGCGGGGGCGGGCCCGTTGGGCCTGCCGAATGACGGTCGCGGCGATTTTGCCGGGAGGACGATAAGGAATGCTTGCGGCCGTAACGCTTAGCCTGCAAGTGCAGCGCGCAACACTCGATTTGCTCGATGGACTCAATATCGAGATCGCGGCCCATAATTCGGCCGGTATACCGGTTGACGTTCGCTTCACGGAGCCGCTCGAATACGCGATCGACGTATTACACGGTGCTGACGTCGTATGGACGTCCACGCCCGCAACGCCTTCGCAGCCCACGTCCGTTCCGCCGCATACGAAACGTCTGCTTCCGGGACCGTCGGTGCTGGCGATTTACATTTGGAACGAAGAAACGAAGGACAACGCGAGCGTCGCGCCCGGCGACTACGTTGTGCGCGTGCGTTTGCTCGGCGACGGCATTACGCCGCAAGCAACCGTAAACGTGCATTTCATTTCACCGACTCCCATCTCGGCGCTTGGCGCGCTGCATCTTGGCGACGCCCTCACGATCGCGGGTCGCTTCGACCCGGTCGCGCAAACGCTTACCGATACGACCGGGAACGTGAAACTCACGAAGAGACTCCCAACCGCACCCACCGACGAGCCTATCGCCGTGCGCGGATATAGTATCGCGCTGCCCGACCGGACGCGCGCGTTTTTCGTCGAGCGCTGGGCAAGGATCGCAAAACCGTAGCGTGGAGCTCCTGCGTTTTTCCGGTCTCGAATGTCACTACGGCGCCCGCGAAGTTTTCGGCGATGCGTCCGGGGTATTGCGCGACGGTGAACGCATCGCGTTGGTCGGCCCCAACGGAGCCGGCAAATCGTCATTGCTCCGTCTGCTCGCCGGCGTTGAAACACCCTACGCGGGAACGATCGTTCGGGCGCGCGACGCGCGACTAGGATATCTCGCCCAGGGAGTGGCTGACGAAACCGAAGCCACGCTACAGGGGCTCGTCGACGTTGCGCTCTCGCGCATCGACCACGAAGCGTGGGGACTGCAAAACAAACGCATGCGCGCCATGCTCGACGCATTTGGATTCGCGCCGGACGACTATATGCGACCGTTGCGCGAATTCTCCGGAGGACAGCGGGCAAAGGCCGCGCTCGCGCATCTGCTCATCGACGAACCGGACTACTTGGTCTTGGATGAGCCGACGAATCATCTCGATATCGCGACGGTGCGATGGCTCGAAGAATTCATCGGAGCCGACAAGCGAGCGTATATCGTCGTTTCACACGACCGATACTTCATCGACCGCGTCGCAACGCAGGTATGGGAAATGGACCGTGGACGATTGCACGCCTATGTCCCCGAACAACCCGCGTACACCGGGTTTTTGCGCAGGCGCGCGATCCGCGAGACGCAAGCGCGCGAAGCCCATGCCCGCTATATCGCGGAACGCGAGAAATCCCGCGCGACGGTCGCCGGATTGCGCGCTACCCACACGTCGAGCGATTACAGCCAAGTGCGAAGTCGCGAAAAGCAGCTCGCTCGCCTCGAGTCGCAAATGCAGCGGCCCGTTCCGGCTCCCGCCGGAAAAGCGATTTCCGTGCGTCTCGATGCAACACGCCGCGCCACGTCCGGATTCGCCTTCGAAGCAAAACACCTCTCGAAGGCATACGCCGTTCCACTTTTCGAGAATATAGACGTCGATCTCGAACAAAATGCACGTTTGGCCATCGTCGGGCCGAACGGCGCGGGCAAATCGACCTTGCTCAAAATACTCGCCGGAACGCTATCGCCCGATCGCGGATCCGTGCGCTACAATCCGGCAGTCCGTTGCGCCTACTTCGCGCAAAACGCACACGAGCAACTCGACGTTAATAAAACTGCGGTAGAAGAACTGCTCGCGGCCGCACCGGTGACGCCCGAGCAAGCCCGCTCGCTCCTGGGACGCATGCGCATTTCCGGCGACGCGGTCGATAAACCCGTTCGCTCGTTTTCCGGCGGCGAACGGCGGCGCATTATGCTTGCGCGTTTGATGGCGCGCGCTTCCGACGTGCTTTTGCTCGACGAACCGACGAACGACCTCGACATGGAAAGCCAAGAGGCGCTCGAAGACGTGCTCGGCGACTATGCCGGCGCAATCGTCATCGTTTCGCACGACCGCTACATGCTCAACCGGCTGTGCGACCACGTACTCTGGATCGAACGCGGAACGTGGGGATTGATCGAAGGCGGATACGATGCCTACGAATCGATCCAGCGCGACAACGAGCGCGCCGAGCGCGAACAAGCCGCGCTCACCGGCAACCGCCCAGCGAAGAACTCGCGCCTAACGCCGTTGAAACTCAAGTCGCAACTTACAGCAAAAGTCGCGCGCATAGAACGCGAGATCGAACGCCTGGATAAACGCACCGGCGAAATCGAAGAACTTTTCACGCTAACCGAACTCTACGAAGACCGCCCTCGCGTCAAGGCGTTGCAGAGCGAACTTGAATCGCTCGCGTCGCAGAATGTTGCGTGCCTCGGCGAATGGGAGACGGCAGTCGCGGCCCTAGACGCGCTCTCGACCACCACGGGGAATCCGGAAGGTTAGGGCGCGACGGAAGCCGGCTCTACCTAGACGGTTTTAGCGAGAGAAGTTGTGCGTAGACTTCGCCGGCACGTTTACGTAGGTGAACGAGATTGCCGTCGTTTTCGATCACATAGTCGGCGCGCTTTCGCGCCTCTTGCGGATTGATTTGCGCGGCCATGCGAATTCGCACGTGCGCCTCGTCGATACGGTCGCGCGTGACGACCCGGGCGATGCGGTCTTCATCGGGCGCGATCACGACGACGGATTTGTCGACTAATTCTCCGTAACCGGTTTCAAAGAGCAGGGGAACGACATGCACGACAGGCGCACCGGGTTTTGCATGTTTTTCTCGTTCTTGCGCAAGCCGGCGGACGAATGGGTGTACGATAGCGTTGAGTCGCTCGCGTGCGAGGGGATCGTGAAAGACGATTTCCGCAAGGGCCGTGCGATCGAGCGCCCCGCCCAAGATCACTTGCGGCCATACACGCGCAATCGCCATCAAGCCGTCACTGTGCGGGGCTACGGCATCGCGTGCGAGGGCGTCGGTGTCGATAATAAACGCGCCGAGATCGCGGAAGATGCGAGCGACCTCGCTTTTCCCCGAACCGATCCCGCCGGTCAATCCAACTCGCATCCTAATATAAAACGACGCGAGCGCGGGAAATTCCCGCGCTCGCACCCTAGATACCGCTTTGGACGTGTCGGGAGGGATCCCGTTTAGGGCTCGACTCCGACGGCGTCGCCGATCGTACCGAGACTAACTTCTTCCTCGGGAATGAGCGCTTCGAGTTCCTCGGGAGGAACGTCGGCAACGTGCTGGATCGACGCCGTGATGCGACGAGTAGCGTTATTGATCGTGAGCAGCGTCACTTCAACGTCTTGGCCGGGGCTGAACTGCGCGTTCGGATCGAACTCACCCTTCGGCACCATCGCGAGAATGCCGGGGACGATCTCTACGAGCAGATAGTTCGGCGTAACCTTGACGATCTGGGCGTTCAACTTGTTGCCTTCGATCAATTTATCGACATGCTCGTCCCACGGATCCGGAAGCGCATGCTTGAGCGACAGACTGACTTTCTTCGCGTCGGCATCGAACTTCATGATTTCCACTTGAACGACGTCGCCGATCTTAACGACTTCCGAAGGATGCTTGATACGCGCGTAGCTCAGTTCGCTGTTGTGGATAAGGCCGTCGATGCCGCCGAGATCGACAAACGCACCGAAGTCCGCGAGACGTACGACGACGCCTTCGCGAATCTGACCCACTTCCAATGTATCGAGCAGCTCTTGCTTCTTCGCTTGAAGTTCCTCTTCGAGAACGAGACGTTGCGAGAGCACGACGCGATGACGTTTGTGATCGAGATCGATCACTTTCAATCGCAGCTTCTGACCGACCAGTTCGTCGAGATTTCCGACCGGTTGACGGCGAATCTGCGAGGCGGGCACGAAGCCGCGCATGCCGAGATCGACGAGCACGCCGCCCTTGACGACTTGCGTTACGGTCGCTTCGATCACTTCGTCGTGTTCGTGCGCTTCGATGACCTTCTCCCACGTTTTTAGCGCGCGCGCGCGACGTTCGGACAAGAAGAGCGTTCCGTCCATCTCGTCGATGCGGTGAATCATGACTTCGAGCGAGTCGCCGACCTTGAGCGTCTTGTGGTCGATGGCGAGCGAAAGCTCGCGGAACGGAAGAACGCCTTCAGATTTTCCGCCGACGTCGACGAGGAGTTCGTCCTTATCCTTCTGGACGATCATGCCGTTGAGGACTTGACCCTCATCGAGTACTTTTAGCGACTCTTCATAGAGGCGCTGTTCGAGTGCGAGTTGATCTTCCTCAATATGATCGGGAGCGATTTCAGTCGTAGAGATGTTGAAGTTCCTACCTTAATTAATTTTTATTTCGCGAACTACCGCTGGCAGTTTTTGCACCACCACGTTCCGCGTTGCGCTATCACCGTTCTCACGACCGGCTTGCCGCAACGAGGGCATGATTGACCCGATTTACCGTAAACTGCGAGTACGTTTTGAAAGCCGCCTCGCAATCCGTCCGCATCCACGTAATCGTCGACGCTCGTGCCGCGCATTTCGACCGCGCGCTTGAGAACGTCCACGATTGCGTGATACAACCGGCGAATCGCTGGTTTCGTCAACGCCTT